>CAZIMH010000161.1:0-6975 GCA_964540155.1 uncultured Saprospiraceae bacterium | reverse complement strand
GTATTCATTTATATACTGTATATTTAGAATGAGGTTGATATATTGGATTTCACCTGGTTTAGTCAGTAGAATATTTCTAATCATACACTTAACTTTTACTGAAGTCCAACAAGTCTAACCTAAAACGATACTTAATAATTAATAAGTAAAAAAAATTATGATGAGAATTCTAGCCAGTCTTCTTTTTGTCCTTTCTTTTTTGTCTACTTCATATGGTCAACTTAATGTGGAGTTACTCTCGCAAGTAAGCTATAATTCTTCAGGTAATGATGTTTGGGGATATACTGCGCCTAATGGAGATGAGTATGCTATTATGGGCCTGAGAAGCGGGGTGTCCATTGTAGATATTACAGACCCAAGAAATCCAGTCGAAATACAATTCATAGATCAAGACCCGACAATATGGAGAGATATAAAGACCTGGGATGAATTCATATATGTAACCTCAGAAAGTGCAGGTAATGGATTATTAGTTGTAGATATGACAAATGTGACTGACAGTGTGACCTGGGAAAATTTATTTTTAACAGGGTCTACAGGCAGTACGATAAATAGCTGCCATAATATATACATAGATGAGTTTGGTTTTGCCTATTTAGCTGGTTGCAATATCGGTGAAAGTGGTGTTCAGATTTTGGACTTAAGAGCGGAACCGAGTAGTCCAGAATTCGCTGGCAGTGTAGACTTGGTGAATTCGCACGATGTGTATGCCAGAGATAATAAACTGTATAGTTCTGAAATAAGGCAAGGTCAGTTTAGTATCTATGATGTAGAAGATAAATCTAACCCAACGCTTATAGCTTCGCAGACGACACCTTTTGCCTTTACGCATAATACATGGTTGTCAGATAATGGAGAAGTATTATTCACGACTGATGAAAGAGTAGGCGCTTCTGTAGCAGCGTATGATATTTCTGATCCTGAGAACATAGAGTTGTTAGATGAATTTAGACCATTGGCGACTCTAGGATCTGGTGTACTACCACATAATGTACATGTGTGGGAAGATTGGCTGATTATTTCCTACTACTCGGATGGATGTATTATCGTAGATGCTTCAAGGCCAGATAACATGATAGAGGTCGGAAACTTCGATACTTTTCTTGATGCAGCAGGTGGATTTTCAGGTGCATGGGGTGCATTCCCATTCTTCCCTTCTGGCACTATACTGGTAGGAGATACTGAGGAAGGATTGTTTGTATTAGGACCGACATACAAAAGAGCCTCTCACATAGAAGGACTTATAACAGATGCTGAAACAGGAGATCCGATTAATGGTGTTACCATAGAAATCAATCAGGCCCCTCTGGAGGCTTTTACTAATATTCTCGGAGAATATCAGTCGGGACATGTAACTGAGGGACAGTTTGAAATGACAGTTTCCAGATTTGGATATGAATCACAAAC
Source organism: uncultured Saprospiraceae bacterium (assembly GCA_964540155.1). Taxonomy (GTDB): domain Bacteria; phylum Bacteroidota; class Bacteroidia; order Chitinophagales; family Saprospiraceae; genus RFSX01. Next base: position 5,568 of record CAZIMH010000161.1, on the reverse strand, counting down.
AAGAATGGTTACGCTTGAAAATGGTCAGTTGACCACAGAGGACTTTCAGTTAGTTGCCCTAGGTAGATTCAATTTACGTGGTAACATCGTAGACGCCGATACAGGAGATCCAATAAGTGGCGCTCAAGTACGACTAGAATTCAGTGATGAATTCAGATTGCTAACCACTAATGATGATGGCAATTTTGCGATAGATGATATGATTGTGGGTGAGTATGATATGGTCATTGGTAGTTGGGGTTATTTATATTCATTCATTGAAGACTTTGAGTTTATAGAGGAAGGTGCAGAGATTGCAATAGAGTTAAGTCTGCAGCCTGGCTATGAAGATGTATTTTCATTAAACCTCGGGTGGACTAGCACGTTAAATGGTATGCAAGGAGAATGGTTTAGAACAATTCCTGTGGGAGCAATGCCACCAGGATTTCCATTTAATGTTGCCCCAGATGGAGATACTAATAACGATGAAGGCCTGAGGGCATTTGTGACTGGAACTCAAACAGATCTATTTGGTGGTCGACTTATAGGTGAGGCAAATTTAACTTCTCCTGAATTTGATGTGTCTACTATGGAAAGACCAGTAATGACCTTTGATTTCTGGCAGTTTGGATTTGATCAGAATCTAAATCGGGCAGATTCACCACTTTTTATTTGTGTGGATAATGGAGAACAAGTAGAATTCATAGATACCTTAATATTGGGGATTAATGATTTGACATTCGATTGGATGCAGTCTCGTGAGTATGCCTTGGAAGATTTTATTCCAATTACGTCAAGTATGACGATGAATGTATTTATGCAGAACACCGATTTGGATTTTATAGTAGAGGGTGGATTTGACAACTGGAGGATTTTTGATAATCCTGAGACGAGTGTAGAAGAAGTCATCAGTGAGGATTTCAAAGCATACCCTAATCCTGCCTCAGATTATTTTACGATAGAAATTCCATCTGAATTTCAGTCTACAAATTCCCAAATGACTCTGAGAGATTTAAATGGAAAGTTAATAGCTAGACGAAATCTAAGAGGAGAAAGTATAATGACAATAGGAGAGTCACTGAGCAATGGAATCTATTTCATTCAATTGTCTGATACAGAAAGAATTTCACAGAGCATTAAGCTTGTAAAAACGAAATAAAGGAAAATTGTGCAATACAAAATAGAGGATAGCCTATGTAGGTTATTCTCTATTTTTTTTGGTGCTTCTTTAGTAAGCTATAATTATGATTTATGTCTGCGGGTCAGGACTGTCATAATAATCACCATAAGTTTCTTCTATATTGAAATAGGACTTATCTACAAATGCCAGAATGATCAATATTACAATATCTAACAAACCACCAAATGCTATGGTGAATTGAAGACCTACTTTGAGAATTTTTGATACGGCAAATTGAGAAATATCTATGTACTGATAAATAGTAAACAATAGACTGGCCACTAGAATAGTATAAGCAAAGAGAAGAACATGTTTTCTCTTTAAGATAAAGAGTAATCCAACAAGGGCATAAAGTATAGAAACAGCTAAGCCAATATAGCCATGTAATTTCAATTTTGACACTACAGTCTCTGGAATGTGACTCATTTTTTTTAAATGATCTCCTAGAGTAAGTGGCGCTTCTGATGTATCCCCTTCTACAACACTCAGTTTTTCTAATAGGGCTAAATGTGCAGAATCTATCTCAGTATTAGCCTCAGTATTTGTGTCTATTTCTATTGCAAAGTCATTTTGAAGTTCCATTAGATCGTCAGTGAATAACTGCTTTATATCATTAGTAGTACCACATCCACCAATTAAAATCATTAGTACACCAACGACAGTAGTCCAACCTGGTCTTTTCATTATTAGCTTATTTAATTAGGTCCAATATAGTGCACAATGTCTTAAAAGTATGAAGCAATCATTAGTGTTGCTAGCATTTTCAAATAGCTCTATGCTGTTCATTTGATGTTAGGCGGTCACACTTATAGTGCTTTTAAATAGCTATATGTCGAGGTGCATTGAAATAATTTATGTATCTAGTAATAAAATTTGGAGGATATGGCCAATAGAATAGACAGGAGAGATTTATTAAAACAATTGTCACTAGCATTTGGCGCAGCAGCTTTGCCGTTGTCGTCTTGGGCAAAAGATGAATTTGGGAGACCGATGCAGCTGCCTGATTCCAGAAAGAAGAAAAAGTTAGATAAGGCAGTTACCGCGATTACATTAGGTGCTGGCAATCGAGGAAATGTATATGGAGATTATGGGGTGGAGTATCCAGATGAATTAAAAATAGTAGGCGTTGCAGAGCCTATTGATATCCGAAGAGAACGGTATTCATTAAAGCATAAGATTAATTCTGATAAGCAGTTTGTGACGTGGGAACATATCTTCGATAGGCCTAAATTTGCTGATGCGATTATTATAACGACACCTGATGATCTTCACTATGGCCCTTGCATGAAGGCACTTGCCTTGGGCTATGATATTTTATTGGAAAAACCTATTTCACCTTCTGAACAAGAATGCCGAGACATACTGAAGCTTTCTCAGGAAACTGGACGAGTAGTGGCGGTTTGTCACGTATTGCGATATGCGCCATATTTCATAAGACTGAAAGAACTGATCAGTACGGGTATGATAGGTGAAATCGTAAGTATGCAACACTTTGAACCCATAGAGCATGTGCATATGAGTCATTCATTTGTAAGAGGGAATTGGCATAATAGTGTGGAGACCGCGCCTATAATTCTTGCAAAATCTTGTCATGATTTAGATATCATGAAATGGATGATAGGTAAGTCTTGTAGAAAGATACAAGCCTTTGGTTCATTGAAGTGGTTTCATAAAGCCAATGCGCCGGAGGGAAGCACAGCAAGATGTACTGATGGCTGTGCTATAGAATCCAGCTGCCCTTATTCAGCCCTTAAGATATATTATAGAAATAGACACTGGCTACATCACTTTGATTTACCGAATGATAAGGAGAGACATGGCGAGGCCATTATGGCGTATCTCAAAAATTCTAATTTTGGTCGATGTGTATACCAGATGGATAATGATCAGCCTGATCACTATACTGTTAATTTATTATTTGAAGATGATGTGACAGCAAGTTTTAATATGGAAGCTTTTACTTCATATCATGGTAGACGTACAAGGATAATGGGCAGTATGGGTGACATCGTGGGTGATATGAATTCTTACAAGTGGACGGATTTCAGGACAGGTGAAGTGGAGGAATGGAATAATAAAACAGATGGTCATGGTGGTGGAGATTGGAATCTAATGAGTGATTGGATCCAAGCTGTTGCTCACCAAAATGAGGGATTACTCACCAGTAATATCGGCGCCTCTATAGAATCTCATGTAATGGGATTCGCAGCTGAGACGAGCAGAAAGAAAGAGACCGTAGAAAGGATAATTCTTTAGTATACAAATAACCAGTGTGGCAAAGCTGCTTTGCACTTTATGATCCTAGGTCGGTTTGTGATTACTTTATTTAATGATCACAAATCTTTTAGATTTATATTCTACGCCATTGGTTATTAGCAGTGAGTATTGCCCTGGAGAATAGCCATCTACATTTAATTCGTAATTATCATTCACTTCTGATAATTTGATTTGATTGACAAGTTCTCCTGTTGCAGCGTATATTATTAAATCTGTAAATTCTTTATTTCCTGAAATGGAGATGTTCATGTAATCCCTTGCTGGATTTGGGCTCAAACTAATGTTAGTAGTCGTATCATCTATTTTTACTTCTACGGAAGCAATATTGCTCTTTTTGATTCGACCATCTATCTTATCTCTACCTTCAATGATATAGTAGTATATACCTGATTCAGTGATATCCCTGTCGAATAATGTTCCAAAATTTGTGAAATGACTGTCCATAATTTCTAAGTCCACAAATCCATTATCATACTGATTGCTTCTCATAATTACCATGTCGCCATAATCTTCAAATTCAGAATATTCAAATTCAAGCTTGACACCTCTGATATCTTCTTGCCATTTTCCAACCAATGAAATTTGGTCAAGTGAAAGCACTGTGGATTCTCCTGCAATAACTACCGTTATAGTTGTCGCAGTGCCTGGCATCACTTCAAATATTTCTGTCGTACCTATATTTATATTTTGTATAGCATCACGTCTTTGACTAACTATGCTGCTCTCATTCATGTCATCACTGATTAAGAAACTTTCACCTACATCACCCTCTACTTCGATGTAATAATTACCTACGGGAAGATTATCTAAATTAAATGATCCATCAGAAACGAATGTACTTGCTATTGGTTCTTCAGGATTTTCCACATCGTATAAGAATAGATTCCCTGATCTAGAATTCCCTGTTTCTTTGTCAAAGTATAGGCCAGAAACGTTTGCACTTTGATAGGTCGAAACTGGATTCGCTTCTACATTGTCACCAGAAACCTGTATGTCGATTTCCGAAAACTCAGATTCATATGCAATTACCATTTCTTCGTCAGATGTGAATATGATATTTTCATCGGAGATGTCTGCATTGAATATCTGTATGACATATTCTCCTGCAGGAATATCATTAAATGAATATGTTCCGTCAGCTTCTGTTATGCCGTTCTGTATTATTGAACTCCTGCCTTTCAGAATAAGCCTAACTCTAACATTAGGAATACCTGGCTCTCCATCTTCTTGAATCCTATTGCCATTAATATCATTCCATACGATACCCGTAACCATAAAGCAACCTATTTCATCTTGCTCTCCGTTACAATTATTGTCTAGTCCATCACAGATATCTGAAGCATCAGGATTTATACTCGCATCTTCATCATTACAATCCCCTGGAACAAGAACGTATCCTTCCAAGATTTCGCAGTGCACTATTACTTCGTCTGGATTCCCATAACCATCTCCATCTCTATCTAGAAATTGTGGCACCATAGTAAGTCCATTATCTACTACACCATCACAATTATTATCCAACCCATTACAGACCTCTCTTCCTCCTGGATAGACATTATCATTATTGTCATCACAATCACCACCCCTCTCGGCATAGCCATCTATAAGTGTGCAATCTTCTACGACTTCATTATTATTACCGAAGCCATCACCATCAACGTCTCTATACTGGGTAATTAATTGTACACCATTATCAGTCAGCCCGTCGCAGTTATTATCTAATCCATCACATAATTCGCTTGCCTCAGGATTGATGTTAGCGTTGTTATCGTCACAGTCATTAGCGTTAAGCACATAACCATTTTGTAATTCGCATTCTTCTATTGCCTCCGCTTCGTTCCCGAAACCATCTTCATCTCTATCTCTGAATTGGAGGACTAGCTGTACATCATTGTCCACGATAAAGTCGCAGTTATTATCTAGGCCATCACATAATTCGCTTGCCTCAGGATTAATGTTAGCGTTGTTATCATCACAGTCATTGGAGTTAAGCACATAGCCATCTAATAATTCACATTCTTCTATTGCCTCCGCTTCGTTCCCGAAACCATCTTCATCTCTGTCTCTGAATTGGAGGACTAGCTGTACATCATTGTCCACGATAAAGTCGCAGTTATTATCTAGGCCATCAC
>CAZIMH010000160.1:5035-7026 GCA_964540155.1 uncultured Saprospiraceae bacterium | reverse complement strand
GCGTTAATGATACTCATTATATAAAATAGGACAAAGAAATTAACGTGTTGACTGTGTGAAATGTTTTAATTCAACAGATAGTAGACATTACCACTTGATCAAACATGGTTTCACGTGGAACATTGCTATTCATGGACGAATGATAGAAAAACTATTGCAGATGCTATTTAGCTATTACAGAGCTAAAGAAGCTTGCATAGATTTATCTAAAATATTCATTCTATGAGATATACATTCACATCTATTTTGGTTTTTGTAGTTACTATTCTATTTGGTCAAATAGAAAGATGTCACCAGGACTCTAGTTATGTATGGGCTAAATCAGGATTGACATTAAGGGCAATGCCGGAGCAAACAGGAGAAAAGCTTGCTGTGATAGATTACGGAACACAAGTGTTATTGCTTGAGCAATGTCGTTGTCATACCACTAAGTTTAAGATCTTACCAGCAATGTCATGTTCAGGTAAACCTGAGAATCTAGAATTGTCTACTAAATGGGAGTATATAGAATTCGGTAGTCAACGAGGATGGGTTGCTGGTCTTTATCTGTCAAGAATGAAACCCCCATCAACAATTGAGTTTAATGGCTTAGGGAAATATCTAAGTAATAATTTTGATACTATCTATTCTGAGAGAGTAAATGATTCACACACATATGGTGGGAGTACTGTTTATTCTACTGGTGTAACTAGTGTCCAAAACTACCATGAGGGTGGAGGTAATATTGTCTATATATTGACGGGCAATCTATCCATGATAGATGGCTTTGTATTGATTAATTTATTTACAGCAATCTTCGATGGTGAAAGTCTTGGGACTTATGAATGTATAAACATTAAAAGGAAAGACCCTGATGAGTTAAGTGTTACAATACATATGAAAGAAGGGAATGGACAATACTTTACAATTTCGACAAGACACAACCTGCTGGTTATAAAGATTGGTGGCTTTTGCTAAGCCTACTTATTAAGAAGTAAATCTTTAAAATCGCTATAGCTTTTAGAACACCGCCTGGCTACTTTTTCCTTTGACATGAAGTGTTGTAATCCATCCGGAAGTTCTATTTTACCAATAGCTTGTTCCATAGGAGCACCAAATTTTCCTGGGTGTGCCGTTTCAAGAAATATGGTTTGATGTTCTGGATTTGATTCTAAATATTTCTTACAGGCTAAATATCCTACAGCGCCATGTGGATCAGCTACATAACCATGTTCAAGATTGATGTCTTTTATAGCCTTCATCGTTTCAGGGTCAGAATAGTAATCTCCAGTGATTTCCTTTTTCATATTGTTCCACGTGGAACTAGCATCATTATTATCGGATTGATATAAAGCCAGCATTCTTGGAAAGTTGCTGGGATTACCCACATCCATCGCATTGGAGATTGTTTGTACAGATGGCCTTGCTCTATATTCTCCAGATAGCAAATACTCCGGAACTGTATTATTATTATTAGTAGCAGCAACAAAATGATGAATAGGTAAGCCCATTTTCTTAGCAATAAGACCGGCAGTTATGTTTCCAAAATTTCCAGATGGAACCACCATACTAATCGGTCTAGACTTATCCTCCACTTGTTTGAATCCCTCGAAGTAATAGAATGATTGAGGTATCAGTCTAGCAATATTTATAGAATTAGCAGAGCTAAAATTATACTTGGCCTTTAAATCATCATCTATAAAAGCTTGCTTGACCAAAGCTTGACAATCATCAAATACGCCATCTATTTCTACAGCAGAAATATTATCTCCCCAGGTCGTTAATTGTTTCTCTTGTAACTCACTGACCTTTCCACTAGGGTAGAGGATAACTACTTTAATGCCTGGTACATCATGAAAACCAGATGCGACGGCACCACCAGTGTCTCCACTCGTAGCGACAAGGATGGTCGTCTCTCTGTCTTCATCCTTTAGAAAATAAGAAATGAGCTCTGCCATAAATCTTGCCCCAAAATCCTTGAACGCCATAGTGGGGCCATGAAATAATTCCAG
>CAZIMH010000160.1:0-4935 GCA_964540155.1 uncultured Saprospiraceae bacterium | reverse complement strand
CCTTTTGGCGCCTTGAAGATTAATTAAACTATTGTAGTTAGTGATTTCTACTCCCGCGTCTGCATAGAGTCGGTCAGCGCTGTCCACAATATTTTCTGCAACAACCGAATTTGCGCAGAGGGCAAACATCGATGGTCCCGCACCCGAGATAGAAAAACCTAGAGCACCATGCTTGAGTGCTGCTTCTTTCATTTCATAGAAATGAGGAATCAGCTGAGCACGTTGCGGTTCTATGATTACATCTTCCAGAGACCTCTGTAAACCATCTAAATCCATTCGATATAGTGCTGCGACAAAAGCGGCTAAGTTGCCAGATTGTTTTACATGACTTTTCAATGAAACTTGGTCACTAAGTACAGACCTAGAATGCTTGGTCAAGATTTTAATATGAGGATATATGACGACAGCCCTTAGTCCCTCTATGACTGGAAGTCGGATAACATCTAAAGAAGGATTGTCCCTAATTAAGATCATACCACCCATAAGTGAAGGCGCTACATTATCAGCATGGAAAGAACCATCAGCTAGCTCTTCTGCTAAAGTCGCACATCGAAGTACGTCCTTCTCAGAAGCAGGTCTTCCCAAGTATTCATTTATTGCAAAAGCACCAACCACAGCACTCGCCGCGCTGCTACCCAGACCAGTACCAACAGGCATGTTTTTTATCAGTTCTATTTCGATAGGCATGTCAGTGATGCCCAATAACTCCATCAATTTGTAAGCAGCATAACCGGCTGTATTTTTCATAATATCTTTAGGGAGAGATTTCATTCCCCTCACTGCAGAAATCTTGAGACCAGATTTTGTGCCTTCTCGTACGATCAATTCATCCCCTAAGTCGTTAATTGCGAAGCCCAGCACGTCATACCCTACAGCAACATTTGCTACAGTGGCAGGAGCGAAGCATTTACAGGGTATTTTTTTCATGAAAATTATATATAATTAACTGATAATCAATTTGTTATGCAGATAAGTTACTCTGTTATAAACTGGTACTTATGGATATAACCTCAGCAAGAACACCGGCCGCCGTCACTGCTGCACCCGCACCAGGACCTCTTACAACCAGAGGTGTATTACTATATCGTTCAGAATAGATAACAATCATATTGTCACTACCACTCAGTCCAAAGAAAGGATTATCAGTACCTACTTTTTGCAAACTAATCACGCCTTTCCCATTTTGGTAACTAGCAATAAACCTTAGCTTCTTATTTTCTGACTCGGCTTCCTTCACCATTGTTTGAAATCGAGCTTCGTCCTCCTTGAGGTATTCAAAAAACTGATTTACTGAATCAGCTTGTAGACAATTCTGCGATAAGAGGTTGTGAATTTCTATATCTCCATTCTCAATATCGAAACCTGACTCTCTAGCCAAGATTAAAATTTTTCTACGAACATCTGAACCAGAAAGATCATCCCTTGGGTCAGGTTCTGTAAATCCTAATTCTTTGGCCTCCATGACAACATCATAGAAACTATTTTCTGAAGAGAACTTATTGAAGATATACGATACAGAGCCAGAAAGCACAGCTTCTATCTTATGGATTTTATCTCCTGTACTGGTCAAGCTCTTCAAGGTAGAGATGACCGGAAGACCAGCACCAACATTTGTCTCAAAATGCAACGGCACATTCTTGAGAACAGATAGTTTTTTCAACTGCTTATATTTTTCTAGACCACTCGATAAAGCAATTTTATTAGGTGTCGATATGGCAATATTGTTTTCAAGGATTCTAGTATAGTATTCTGGAACAATTTTACTTGCCGTATTATCTACAAATAATTTATGGGGGTGGTCATCTTCTATAATCTTATCTATAAAATTATTTATATCGGCAGGTATATTACTTTCACTAAGTTGACTTTGATATTCAGAGAGAGAGATACCTCCCTCAGAAAAAAGCATAGATCTAGAATTAGATAAACCACAAACAATTAATTCAACCCTGCTTTCCTTTAGAATCTGATTCTTGTTCTTAACCATCTGTTCTATCAGAGTAGAACCAATAAGCCCTACACCAATCATATAAACATGAATCGTTTTCCATTCAGAAAGGAAAAAGGCATCATGTATAGCGTTTAAGGCTTTAGATTCATCATTTTGCGATATGGCGCAAGTGATGTTAAGTTCAGAAGAACCCTGTGCAATAGCCTCAATATTAATTCTATTTTTTCCCAAAGTCTCGAATAACCGTCCAGCGACACCCGGCGTATTTTTCATATTGGCACCAATAACGGCAATAAGACATAAGTTATCTACAATAACGACAGGGTCAATTAATTTCCGTTTTAATTCCAATTCAAATTCTTTTTCAATCTGGACTTTTGCGTTAGCTGAATCAACGGCATTTATAGCAATACAAATAGAATGCTCAGATGATGCTTGCGTAATCATTATTACATTAATCTCACCGTCCGCAATACACTTGAAAAAACGATAGGCTGTACCTGCTATTCCCTGCATCCCACTTCCCTCCAAAGAGATAAGAGAAATATTTTTTATAGAAGATAACCCTGAAATAATTTTATCATGTTCAGATGGGGTATCATGTATTAATGTACCTGGATGTTCAGGTTGGAAAGTGTTTTTAATATAGGTTGGAATCTGTTTTTCCTTAACAGGTCTGATGGTAGGTGTGTATAATACCTTAGCACCAAAATGTGACATTTCTGCTGCCTCAAGATAACTGAGCTGAGGAATCGTGTAGGCTTTTTTAACTTTTCTCGGATCAGTGGTCAATACACCGTTTACATCAGTCCAAATTTCTAAAGCGTCAGCATTAAGAGCTGCTGCAAAAATAGCTGCAGAATAATCAGAACCTCCACGACCAAGCGTTGTCGTAACACCCGTAACTTTATCTGACCCTATAAATCCTGTGGCAATGTATATTTTGTCAGAATTATTGAGGTTAGCACTTATTAACTCATTAGTCAATTCAAAATCTACGACAGCCGCACCAAAGCTCGCGTCAGTTTTGATATATTTTCTTGCATCCACATATTCTGCTTCATATCCTAACCCCTTCAAGTATGTCGACAATATGAAAGCACAGTTTCTTTCGCCAAAGCTGACGACAAAGTCTTTAGTCTTAGGACTAGCCTCTTGAATCAAGAATACCCCAGATAGCAAATTCTTAAGTTTCACGTGATTTTCGTCCAGATCTGCTCTTATGTTGCGGTAATCGTCAGGGCGAAGCAGCTCAGAGGCAACTTGATGCACAGTAGTTACAAACCGCTCACAATCAGTAAGATATGATTCATCGTTTTTCTGGGCCAAGTCAATAGTGCCCAGTAATAAATCTGTCATACCACTAAATGCAGAAACAACAACCAATACAGCGTTATCCGCCCTATATTGGGAGATAACAATGTCTGACACAGCCTTCAGACGTGTAGCATTGGCCACAGAGGTCCCTCCAAATTTCAGTACCCGCATTTCACATTATCATTATTCTTAATGTGTAATCACATTCCATGCCACGATTTGTCTTAAAAAATGCATTGAATACATAAGTGCTACGCAGCATATGTAACTTTAAGACTGTTATTTATAGAGGGCCGTATTTTTTACTAAATTCAAGGCCTTAGAGCATATACTCATAGTTTGTTTATACAAGACTTAAACATGAAACTCATTCTCCTATCGACTGTACTCAGTATGGTACTAATCATTAATGATGTTAGTGCAAGCATTACGCTTGAATGTCCTGCAGATTTATCCTTCCCATGCACAGTTCAAACCAGCGATTTATCAGTTTATGGATCCGCTTTTATTGTCAATAATGGTAAGAAAACGGATGCTGGTCCTAGCCGTAATGATTATAATCTTAATTCATGCAATGTGGGGACGATTATAAGAACCTGGGAAACCAAGGACGAGAATCAAAATCTGTTACAGTGCTCACAGCGAATTACCTTACTGGCAGGAGAGTTTACTGAAGAAGATAATATCATATGGCCTGAAACAGATCTTTATCTCACAGGCTGCACTACAGAGATAGATTTGGATAGCATCCCTCGTGAATTTCGAAGGCCCACAATATTACATGTATTGTGCAGTCAAGTAGGGACCTCCATGAGAGATCAAGTATTTTCAGCTGGTTCAGATTGCAGAAAAATATTAAGGACATGGACAGTAATCAATTGGTGTAAATTTAATCCAAACACCGGCGAAGGTAGATTCACCTTTGTTCAGCAGTTTATTATAAGCAATGGTACGAAGCCGGAAGTAAAATGTCCAACTGAATTAGTAGTGGATGCAGTAGATTGTGATAGTAGTTTCGTGAATGTTCCTTTTGTATCAGTTTTTGGAGAATCCTGTTCTGGCGGTTTTACAGTCACCAACAATTCTATGTTTGCCGATACGACGTCTCATGACGCCTCAGGTACCTACCCAATAGGGCGGACGTCATTTGAGTATGAAGTATTATTTGGTTGTGGTCAAAAGGAAAGATGCCAAACGACAGTTATTGTAACAGATAATGTAAAACCAGTTCCATATTGTTTAGCAACTATAAATATAGTACTATGGCCAGAAGACACAGATGGCGATGGCGTAGTAGATAATGGACGGGTAGAGCTATGGGGTAGTGATGTGGATATTAATAGTTTTCACCCTTGTCATAATAGACCACTGGATTTTTCTTTCAGACAAGATAGCTTAAATGCGCCACGTACCTTTACCTGTCAGAATGTAGGATTAAATGATATTCCTATGTATGTTACAGATGATCAGGGCAGGCAGTCATTCTGTCGGGTACATGTAGTCGTACAAAACAACGGCGCCAACATTCCTAACTGTGCGCCACTTATTGGGACCAGACCTCTTGCCTCAGGTAGCGCAACTAACCCAATAGGTCATCCCATAGAAAATGTGATGATAACACATCGAGATATGGCTGCACAAGCTAACACCACTGGAACAGGTATACT
>CAZIMH010000159.1:0-7036 GCA_964540155.1 uncultured Saprospiraceae bacterium | reverse complement strand
TGCGACAACTGTTGCAAGAGACCCTGCTGGTGACGACTTTGTCTTCTTTAATGATGCCATTTTCGATGAAGAGACAAATATTCTAGAGCGGTACAAATTCAGTAACAATCCACAGGGTAACTCACCCAATATTGCCAATGCGAATAACCAAACATTTCAGAGAGGAAATCCCATTCCAGATAAAGAAGATCTCAATAATAACAGATCATTAGATGTAGGTGAAAGTTATTACGAATACAAAGTACCGTTAGCTAATAATGGAGGCCAGTTAGATATAACTGATCACCCATTTATCCGAGATGTCAGAACGATTAATTCTACTGCAGGTGAAGAAAGATGGTATAGGTTCAGGATTCCTATAAATGAAGGAACACCTATAAATGGCATTTCTGGTTTCCGATCTATTCAGTTTATCAGAATTATTATGGATGGATTCGAAAGAACGAAGACATTCAGATTAGCAGATTTCGAATTAGTCAGAAGTCAATGGAGGAGATTACCTGTAGTGTGTGAAGATCCTGCTCCTGATAATCCTGTTTTTATCAATGAAGAAGTTAATTTCAGTACAGATGTTGTCGGCTTCGAAGAGAATCAAGCGAAGACACCATTTGGGTATGTCATTCCAGAAGGTATCGTAAGAGAACAAATTGTAAGTAATTTCTCTCCAATCTTCCAGGATGAGAATGCAATTGTACTTAGGTATGATAATATCACGTTACCTAATTGCGATCTCCAAATAGCTAAATTGCAAGATATAGACTTAAGGGTATTCGAGCGAATGCAAATGTTTGTGCACGGTGAAAGTTGTGATGAGGATATAGATCAAGAAGATGGTGACATGTCTGTATTCATTCGACTAGGTAAGGATTATGATCGGCATTATTACGAGTATGAGATTCCTCTTACTTTGTCTGATAGGGAATTTATACCAAATCCAGCTGAAGATTTAGAGGTCGCTGACAACATATGGCCTCTAGAAAATAGGTTCGACTTTCCGCTTGAAATATTGACACAGATAAAAAAACTGAGGAACTTATTTGATGCGCCAACGAATGAGATTTTCGAAGTAGACCGAGATATGCTTCAAGGAGCTGCAGTGCAAACTGCCGGAGAAGAATTCAACGCTATCTTGCCTGTTTCTAGTAGAACAGATACTTTGGATAGAAACGAAATAATCGCTGATTCATTGTTTCTGCCTGAAGGTCACAAGGTCAGAGTTATAGGAAATCCAAATTTAGGTTTGGTTAAAGGTATTTCCATAGGTGTAAGAAGTAATGTTGCAAATGATATGGATAGTATACGTTGCGGTGAGATATGGGTCAATGAGCTCAGATTAGCAGGTCTCCAGGAAAGAGCAGGTGCGGCTGGTCAGGCCAGATTAGATATCCAGTTGGCTGACTTGGGTAACCTAAGTGCTTCTGCGAGCTTCAATACGCTTGGCTGGGGAGCTTTAGACCAAAGAGTAAATGAACGTGCTAAAGAAGCGTCTCTCGATTATGACGCTGCGACTAATCTGGAACTAGGAAAATTCTTCCCGCAGAACTGGGGTATCAGGTTACCTTTCTACGGACAGTATTCTAAATCTATAGTCTCTCCAGAATTTGATACATATGATGAGGATATCACGGTCAAAGATCAGCTAGAACTGAATCAAGATAGTGGACAAGACGTGTTAGATGACATCAGGTCAAGAAATAGACAAGAAACGACAATACGTACCTTCAATCTAACAAATGTCAGGAAGGAAAGAACAGGAGGAAGAAACAGTGGGGCTCAAGACCCTCGTGCTAGTAGAGTCAACTCACAGGGAAATCCGAATCAGCCACAGGCTCAAGAGAGGAAAAAAGAAAGAAAACCACTGCCATGGAATATCGAAAATTTCAGTGCTAGTTACTCCTATACTAACACCACATACAGTGATGAGTTATTCGAACTGGACGAACAAACTGATCAGACACTAAGTCTGGATTACAGTTATTCTAGAAGAGGGTCTGGAATCACACCTTTCAAAAAATTGGTGAAATCCAAAAATCTGAAATTCATTAAAGAATTTAATTTCAATCCATTCCCGAATAGCTTCTCTTTTCAGAGTACAATAAATAGGACATTCTCCTCTACAAGATATAGATTACCAGTCACACCAATTTTTGAATTTGATGACAGACGATTTGATTGGACGAGAGGTTATAATCTTAATTGGAATCTGACTAAGGCACTGAAAGTTAATTTTTCTGCCAATAATATATCTTATATAGATGAGCTGAGACAAACAGGAATAGCCGAGACACCGGACCAGCGTGACTGGAAGGGATTTGAAAATGATGCTAATGGTAACTTAATTGTTTCGGATTTTTCAGAACGTGTCAATGATGACCCTAATCTTGTCAGAGACTATTGGAGAGATAATCTGAGAAGTGGTGGTAGAAATACAAATTATGATCACAACTTATCGGTTAACTATACCCTACCTACTCGACTCATTCCGTACATGGAATGGATAGATGTAAAAGGGCAGTATAGATCCTCTTATAGTTGGGCGGCAGGCGCACTGGTGTTTGATGCAGGTGGTTCTCCATTGGCTGGTGTAATCCAAAATTCGCAAAACAGATCCGTGACTGCAAATTTGAATTTTGATAAATTATATAAGAAGTCAAAGTATGTCAGTGGATTGGATAAAGTAGGAAAACCAAGAGCACGATCCAGAACATCTGGTAGTGGTGATGAGGTTACTGTCTCTAGAGGCGCAGATGGACGTACGACAAGTAGGAAAAGACAGCGACAAGCCTCTGCCGCAGAGAAAATATTACTACGACCATTATTCTCACTGAGGTCAGCAAGACTTACATATAGAGAAGACTTTAGCACGATTGTTCCTGGCTTTACTAATACACCAGAATACTTTGGGCTGGATGATAAATTCACCAATCCTGGTCTTGGTTTTGTAGCAGGTCTACAACCTAATATAGATCATGGAGATCCAAATAACTTCTTACAAAGAGCAGCTAATAGTGGTCGAATCACAAATAGTGTGGGCTTGAATCAAGAAGTGACACAAACACAATCACAAAACATTGAAGCCAAGTTTAAGATAGAACCTTGGAAAGATTTTAAGATTGATGTGGATTTCAAAAAGACGCATACTGTTTCTCATTCAGAGGTATTCAAAAGGCTAAACACTAATTCGCCAGAATTTGGAGATTTGGCATCAAGGGATGTCGGTTCATTTGATATAACCTTCTATAATGCACGTACCTTATTTGGGACAGATATAGATGAGTTGTTTGCACAGTTTGAAGGATATCGTCCTATTATATCAGCGAGATTACCGAATGTGGACGATCCAAAAATTCATCAATTAGATGGTCATGAATTTACACAAGGATTTGGTAGACAGAGTTCAGCAGTATTAGTCCCTGCATTTCTTGCAGCTTATTCTGGACAAGATCCAAATACGGTAGATTTAGATCTAGAATCAACAGTCAGGCAACGAACGTTTATTCCGAAACCTAATTGGAATTTGAGATATGATGGTCTGAGAAAACTCCCTTGGTTCAAGGATAGGTTCTCTAGCTTTACGGTAGAACATGCCTATAGTTCACGACTGCGAGTCAGCAATTTCTTCAGTGATGTAGAATTTGATGCGAGTAATCCATTCACAACAGATACAGGAGAAGAGAATACAAGAATAAATGGTAATTACTTTACGAGAGTAGAGGTGCCTGCTATACAGATATCAGAAGATTTCAATCCAGTAATTGGTGTCAAACTAAAAACGAAGAAGGATTTAGTATTGGAATTTGAGTACTTGAAATCTAGAGATTTAAATCTGAAGATAAATACTTCAAGTCAGTTAGAAGAAGACAAACAAACATCCTTTGTATTTGGATTTGGATATACTATTAAAGACAGTAAATTCCTTAAGAAGAAGAAAAAGCAAAGAACCAGAAGGTCAAGAGATGAGGACAAGGACGAAGATGCATCCGGCGGAAGAGGTATTATAAATAGAGGAGGAAGTGTAACATCATCTAGAGGAAGTGACATGACATTCATGTTAAATATTGCCTGGAATGATAACCAGTTTTTTGTTCACGAATTAGACACCAACAGACTTCAATCTGGAAATGAAACCAGAGGTGAGCAGTCATTCCAGATTAGCCCATCTGTAGATTACATCCTGAATGATAATCTGACACTGAGGGCCTTCCTGGATTATAATAATACAGTGCCTTATGCTAGTACCAGCTTTAGAAGGACTAACGTAGAAGGAGGAATTGTGATGAGACTAAGTCTGAATTAAAAGCACATATAAAATAATATAGAACTAAAGGAGGAGTATTTTACTTCTCCTTTTTTATTACAATCTATTATGAGAAAATTATTTATAGGGCTGACAGTATTATATCTGCTGTGCTGCATATTGCTGTATGCAATCCAAAACAAAGTCTTATTCTATCCACATACTTACGATAACTCCTATAGATATAAGTCTGGCGTGGAGCATGAAATTCCATTGACCGATGATATAGAAATGAATGCGGTATTGCTACATGACTCTCCTGGAGCTAGAAGTAATAAAGTCATCCTATATTTCCACGGTAACAAAGGGAATGTTAGAAGGGGCATCTATCAGTCTCGGGTTATGAGAGAAAAGGACTGCGATATATTTGTAGTGGATTATAGAGGTTACGGAAAGACTGAAGGACAGTTAGTTAATGACAAACAGATGCTGGCGGATGCAGATGCTGCTTACCAATATCTCAGTAAATTGTATAAAGAAGAAAACATCTATGT
Source organism: uncultured Saprospiraceae bacterium (assembly GCA_964540155.1). Lineage (GTDB taxonomy): Bacteria > Bacteroidota > Bacteroidia > Chitinophagales > Saprospiraceae > RFSX01. Next base: position 2,245 of record CAZIMH010000159.1, on the reverse strand, counting down.
AATAGGCTATTCATTAGGGTCAGGTATGGCTAGTTATGTCGCTAGCAAAAACCAACCATCGCACTTATTCCTTGTAGCTCCCTTTCGAAGTTTGACAGCGATGAAAGATAAGTGGTTGTGGATGTTCCCTGACTTCTTACTTAAGTACAGATTGGATAATCACGAGCACCTGAAAGCCGTAAAATGTGGCGTTACAATCGTGCATGGAACTGAAGATAATGTTGTGCCTTACAGTCATTCAGCGTACATAAAATCAAGCTACCCTCATGTGGAATTAATTACAATAGATGGTGAAAGTCACCGAGGTGTAATATTTGATAGTCAATTACGAAATGCGATAGAAAGGGTTGTAAGAAGAAGTTGACCTGGAAAGGAAATGACTAATCCTCACTTCATATCAGGTATAGGCATAAAAAAACCTCTAGCCAATAGACTAGAGGTTGGATAATTTCAGAAAAAATGTGATTCTACTTTTTTAAAGCATCACGAATCTCAGTCAATAATGCTTGGTCTGGAGTCGGATCTGGAGCTGGAGCTGCGCCCATAAATTTAATCTTAGCTTTACCTAGGACAAATAATACCCATCCAACTATCAATAGATTAATAATTGCATTAATCCAGCTACCATATCTAATGGCATTTTCTTCCTTTATAACTGCTCCGTCAGCTCCAACTTCAGCTGGAGAAAGGATAGCTTTCATCGCACCAAAGTCATAACCGCCTGCGAAATGCCCTACAACTGGCATTATGATATCATTGACAAATCCATTTACAACTAGTGCTACTGCACCAGCAAGAATTACGGCAATTGCGAAGTCAATAACATTTCCAGTGAAAATAAATTCCTTAAATTCTTTTAACATCGTATGTAGTATTTAGTTAGTTAAGCTGTAAACTTAGCAAATCAAATAGAATATATATCATATATCGTTAATATTTAACTCATTGTACGATGCATAAACCCTGAAATTAACGTCTCAGACCCTATTTTTACGCCACAAACTATACTCATCCAGCCTCATATGTACGACCCGCAATACTCAAAATTGCTGCAAAAAAGCACCCTTACTGCTCTAAATAACCCCAATTCTGCATCATATGACGAATTGGTGGACATTCTCAAATACCATGAATGGCGCTATTATGTGAAGAACGAACCGATCATATCTGACAAGGATTACGATAATCTCTACGAGCAGTTGCAAAAACTAGAGCGCACCTTAGATGCCAAAGTTATACGTCCTGACTCCCCTACTCAGCGTGTATCTAGTGATTTGACCTCAGATTTTCCTACTGTTACCCATCTCAATCCTATGTTGTCATTAGCCAACTCATATAATGGTGATGACCTCATGGATTTCGATAAGCAAATCAGAAAACTATGCAACTTGGGAGAAGAAGAGGTGGCCTATTTTGTAGAGCCTAAGTACGATGGCGGGAGCATCGCCTTGGTCTATGAAAATGATAAACTGGTAAGAGCAGCCACAAGAGGGAATGGAACTGAGGGAGAGGAAATGACTGCTAATGCCAGGGTGGCTCCTTCTGTACCACTGACTGCCGCATTTTCTAAACTAGGTATTCATCGTGTAGAATTAAGAGGCGAAGCCGTCATCGCTAAAGATGTATTCCACAAGAATAATGAGCGAAGGGAGAAAGAAGGGCAAGCCATCTTTGCCAATCCCAGAAATGCGGCTACCGGTGGCCTGCGGATGAAAGATCCTAAGGAATCAAAAAAGCGTGGGCTGGAGATATTCATATTCCAATTGGCCTTCGCTGTAGATGCTGAGGGAAATGATAAAATGGCTTCATTAGGCAATCATGAGCAATCTATAATTAAACTACAAGAATTAGGCTTCAAAGTATCCCTTAGAAAAGATCAGGCCTGTTCTAATATCAATGAAGCCATCAGCGCTTGCCAGCAATGGGAAATTAACAGAGAAAAATTTGCCTATGAAATAGATGGCGCAGTCGTTAAGGTGAATGATTTTGCCTTACAGAATTTATGTGGATCTACGACCCATCATCCACGTTGGGCCATTGCTTTTAAGTTTAAGGCAAAACAAGCGCACACAAAATTATTGGAAGTAGAATATCAGGTAGGCAAGACAGGGGCTATTACGCCTGTGGCGAAAACAGAGCCTGTACAATTGGCTGGTGTGACTGTTTCGTCTATCTCACTTCATAATGAAGAATTTATACAACAAAAAGATCTTAGAATTGGCGACACCATCGTTATAGAAAGAGC
>CAZIMH010000158.1:0-7080 GCA_964540155.1 uncultured Saprospiraceae bacterium | reverse complement strand
TTGTAAGCATACTCTGCTCAGCGACAGCGTCATCATTTAGAATATATTTCATAATCTCAATGTGACCACTACTACTCACCGGTAGAAATTCCGTCAATCCTTGAACGATACCAAGTAGGATGGCCTCGATGATTTCACTCATCCATCAACAATTTTCTATTACGGGGTATTCTATCTGAATAAAGCATACATATTTACCGCAAGACCGGAGAGAATTAAAATCGGAGCCAAGGTGATTCTTCTAAAGCTGTAAATCAATCCTTCGTCAAAAACATTGGGATCTTCATTGAATCCGCCTAACATTAGTATCATGCCTAAGGCCATCAAGAGTATACCTATACCCATCCATTTGTAGTTCTCCTTCCCGAAAGCCAAAGTGCCTTGTGTAGAGCTATCTCTAGATTTAGAAAACTTAGAATTCAGCGAAGAATCCTGCGTTTTGACAATCACTTTTTTCTTTAGCTGGGTACCTTTCTTTGAACCTGACTTTGTGTCGTCCTTAGAAATCTTTACTATTTTCTTGCCCTTTTTAGCCATGCTCTAATTTTATAATTCAGTCATTGCAAATTTTCTGCTTAAGATCCATCTCTTCATGATAAGGGTTATAACAAGAGCGATGACTGTGCAGAGTAAAACTTTGATGACGCTAATATTCGAAATATTTGTGTCTAAGATACCTAACAATAGATAAATGGTACAAACAAATAGAAATACGGCAATAAACCAGGCTCTAAAGATTGTTCGATTTATAAATTGTTGGAGTCCTTTTACCAGTGTTTTAGGCTCAGCGCCGTATTTGGCTAAGGAAGAAATTTGAGCATTGTTTTCAGTTATCAGATTAGAGATACTCATCTTTATAAATGTGAAAAAGAGTATCGCCGTAATTATAGTCAATGGTATGCTGGAATTCAGTGACAAACGCTTGATAAGAGATGACGAACCATTATTGTTCTCAATGTACATTTCATGAACGCCAGCTTTAGTAATAATGTCTTCTTGATTGATCTCATCTGCTATTTCAAACCGAATTACATCTCTAAAAGGATTATCCTTTTCTGACTGCTTAAGTAATTGGCTGTCTAAATCATTGGCCATTATTGTAAGAGCTTCTTCCTTAGATATGTAAGTAACTGTGGAGGATATGAAGTTTTTATCGGACTTAAACTGACTCATCAGCGCTTTTACATCATTTGGCCCCATATAATCCTCCAATTCAACCAATACAACACCCTTACTAGTCGTCTGTGAAGAATACATAGCAGGTATTACCCACCACAGCGCCATGATTAACATAAGTAAGTACTGAAGGATACCTTCAGATACTACTAATGGTGAGTAAGAAGAGCTATTTTTGAAAAAGAGACTCATAGGTCAAACATATGAACATTTATATTAAACTTTTTTATATATCAGTTTTTCTTTTTCTAGTCCAGAGTATTGCCGCTCAGATTATCATAACCAATAGCTCTTTTGAGGGTAAGCCAGCTGATGCCACTATGCCTTCAGGATGGTTTATGGCTAGTGAAGGCACCACACCTGATATTTTGCCTGGTTATTGGGGAGTCTATAATGAGCCTTATGATGGTGATTCCTATGCTGGTCTTATTACCAGACAAGATGGGACCTTTGAGAGTATAACTCAGCGGATGGAGAATAGTCTGGATAAAGGCAGTTGTTATAGCCTCAAATTCGCTTTAGCTCACTCTGATAGCTATGCCGGCTATAACCAACCTCTCAAACTAAGGATATGGATAAGTAACAAAAGTAAAGACCGACAACAGAAAATCTACGAGTCTGAACTTATTGAAAGTGAAGAATGGCAGTTGCAGAGGATAGAATTCACACCCAAGAATGAGATGCAGTATATCATAATAGAAGCCTTCAATCCCAGATCAGAAGCCGTGAATGGCAATATTTTAATTGATGGGTTAACTAATCCACACTCATGTAATCGAGTATGAGTGATAAAAAAAAGATAGTAGTCCTCTCTGGGGCAGGGATAAGCGCCGAAAGTGGTATCAAGACTTTTAGGGATCATGATGGATTATGGGAAGGGCATGACGTCATGGCCGTAGCGTCTCCTGATGGGTGGGCGAAGGATATGTCATTGGTATTAGATTTTTATAACCAAAGAAGGAAGCAACTCCAGGAAGTTACATTCAATTCTGCACATAAAAACATAGCTCATTTAGAAACACAATACGACGTTGTTGTTATTACACAAAATGTAGATGACCTTCATGAAAGAGCAGGAAGTACCGATGTGATGCATCTTCATGGTCAGTTAAACCAAGTCCGGTCTTCACAGGATTCAAGTCTGATTTATGACTGGAAAGAAGACCTGAACATAGGAGATAATTGCGAATTAGGTAGTCAATTAAGACCACATATAGTCTGGTTTGGTGAGGCTGTGCCTATGATAGAGAAGGCTGCGGAAGAGATTATGAATTGCCAAATCTGTGTAATTGTGGGGACATCATTACAAGTATATCCAGCTGCAGGGCTAATCTCTTATGCTCCAAAAGGTTGTAAAGTCTATTATATAGACCCTAAACCATACATTTCCAGAGAGTTAGAGTATATAGATCATCAAGTCATAGCTGAAAAGGCTACATCAGGAACCAAAGTATTACTTGATCTCCTCATGAAACAAGCTTAACAGTCAATTTCTGACTTCATCATGATATAAACTGTATTTTTACATTTGAATTCAAATTAGTTGCTCCTTAAATTCCAAATAGAAATATATCAATGGTTGGTACCATTGATTGCTTTGTTCTTCATCTGGAGAATAATTAGCCAATTCAGAGCGAATCGTCGATTGCTCTTAGGCACTATCATTTGGGTTTCCTTCTGGACTATATTGGCACTGCTTGCTATGCTACCTGACTGGATATCATTCTCTATCGCGGAGTCCTTAGGATTAAGGAGTAATATCAATGCCGTCATCTTCGTTTGGCTAGGCTTCCTCTTTATCATGACATATTATCAATCATCTACTATAGAACGATTGGAAAAACAAATGACAGAGTTGGTTAGAAAAGTGGCACTGGAGAAACAAAGTAAACTAGACTTAGAAAGACAGTTAGAGGAGAAGATAAAAGCAAGTATCAACACTGAAAAGCCAGCTCCTAAAGTAAAGAAAGCCAAGACAGTCACAAGTGAATGAAAATCTTATTTGTCCTGGAGAACCACTATCCCAATATAGGTGGCGTAGAAACACTCTTTAAGAATCTCACAGAATCCTTGGTAAAAGAAGGTCATCAGATTTCTGTTCTCACCAATCAATTTTCATCTGAACTAAAAAGAAAAGAAAATCTCAATGGGGTTAACATTATAAGAGTCCCATTTAAAAATAGATATCTATTTACCTTTCTAGGTTTCTTTTCTGCTTTTAAATATGCAAGAAAACATGACTTAATTCATACAACTTCCTACAATGCCGGTGTGCCAGCATTTATTGCAGGTATACTTGCTCGCAAGAAAGTCATTATTACATTCCATGAAGTTTGGTCAAAATTGTGGTTTGGATTACCATATATGAGCAAGCCCGCTTTATGGCTTCATTATATTTTTGAATGGTTTCTACTCAAGTTGCCTTTTTTCAAATTTGTAGCAGTTTCAGAATACACCCGTCAGAGTCTAATAGAGGCAGGCATTTCGAAACAAAAGATTTCACTAATCTATAACGGTATCCAATATGGGGAATTATTGGAAATGAAATCTGAGATAGAACAGGAGTTAGTCTCAGAATCAAATCCTCAATTTTCTTTTCTCTATTTTGGAAGACTTGGCATTTCTAAAGGACTCGATATTATCTTGGATGCGCTAGAAATTCTAAAAGCAAAAGCGCCCGCTCCCTTTATTCTAAACCTTGTAATTCCAAGCCTACCAAAAAACTTTCATCAATTAATAGTGAAGGCTATTCAAGATAAAAACCTTGAGGATGTTATTAATATTCAAAGCGACTTACCTTGGAAGCAATTAGTAAGAGAAATCCTAAAATCTGACGCTGTTATTATCCCTTCCTACAGTGAAGGCTTCTGCTTTACAGCAGTAGAAACCATGGCATTAGGTAAGCCAATAATCAGCTCAGGAAAAGGGGCACTGGCAGAAGTCATTAGTGGCAAACACATAGTGATGAGTACGCAAGATGGTGATGGACTCTTCAAGGCCATGACGGCGGCAATAGATAATAAATGGACTACAACACCAGAAAATAAATTTACCTTAGACAAGTCGATTTCAGGATATTTAGAAATGTATGAGTCCATCATCAAGACGGCGCTGCCTCGATGAAAATATCTCAGATGAGTAAACCAAAGAAAATACTCTTTTTAGCTGACTGCTTAGTTACACAGAAAGCAGGCATCCATTTCTACGTCAAACAATTCATAAAGAGGTGCATCACACAATATCCTCATAATCAATACTTTATACTCCTCCCCTACTCTTCTGAGGAGATAGATGTAAAAGAGATTATTGTACCTATTAATAATTTCATTCCGTTTCATTTCAGGTGGCGGTCATTCCTTGGTATTCCTGCTGCTGTTAAGAAATTATCACCAGACGTGGTTATAGAAATGGCTCATTTTGGTCCTTTTAGAATTCCTAACTCAATCAAACGAATCACTGTAATCCATGACATTACGCCGATTTTATTTCCTGAATGGCATGACAGGATGAGCCATATAATGCACAAGTTATTCCTACCTAAAATTCTTAAGCAAGCAGATCACATCATAACCAACTCCTATCACACGAAGGCAGACATCGTGGAATATATGGATGACACAAAAGATAAGATCACAGTATCATATCCCTCTATTCTACCATCAAATGAGGAAGAAAAAATCAAGACTAATTATCCTGAAAAAAACGAAAAGTATCTTCTAACCGTTGGCACTATTGAACCGCGTAAGAACTATGTGACTTTATTAAGAGCCTTTGATAAATTATGTACAAGAAACAAAGATATTCAACTCAGAATTGTAGGGTATAAAGGATGGAAAGCAAAACCATTTTTCAAGTTATTGGATCAATCTAGTTTTCAAGATAGAATAGTGGTGGAAGGATATACAAGCGAGGATAGATTACTCAGTTTGTACAAGAACGCCACAGCCTTTGTGTTTCCATCTTTGTATGAAGGATTCGGATTGCCCCTCTTAGAAGCTATGTCCCATGGCCTTCCGATAATATGCTCCGACATACCTACCTCCAAAGAAATTTGCGCTGATGCCGCACTCTACTTTGATAAAAATAGTGTAGATGGTTTAGTGACGCAATTGATTAAATTATTGGAAAATTCAGCACTGTATGATGAGATGCAAGTGGCTACAGAAGTGCAATTCCAATCCTTCAATAATCTTCATTTAAATCTAGACCACATTCTCTAGAGTAATTCTGCATCTCACATTTACAATCAATATTGCTGATTAATAGATAAAAATTACACCTTTATCTAAATAGAATAATACCTCTAAATAATAACCTACCTTTAGATAGAATAACCACTAACATGACAGTACTAGAGACTAACGATCTTTGTAAAAATTATGGTTCGATACGAGCCCTAGACAAGCTCAATATAAAAGTAGAGGCAGGTCAGATTATGGGCTTACTCGGCCCTAATGGAAGTGGGAAGACAACAACCCTAGGTGTCATCCTTTCTGTTTTGGGTGCTTCCAGTGGCAGCTATGAATGGTTTGGAGGACAATACGGAAATGACCATCGCAAGCATATAGGCTCTATTCTAGAGACACCGAATTTTTTTCCATATCTAAATGCTGATGAAAATCTAGATATTATCAGAAGAACAAAGGGTGCTCCAAAACAAGATTTTGGTGAATTACTACAACTCGTCAAACTAGTAGGACGGCGAAAATCTAAGTTCCACACCTATTCACTAGGCATGAAACAAAGACTTGCTATTGCGGCTACACTTATCGGTGACCCACAGGTTGTCATTTTTGATGAACCGACTAATGGATTAGATCCTGAAGGAATAGCAGAGGTAAGAAATACACTAATGAAAGTAGCAGAGCGGGGTAAAACAGTCTTTATGGCCAGTCACATTCTAGCGGAGGTAGAGAAAATTTGCTCTCATGTAACCATACTGAAGAAAGGAAAATTGCTAGCATCAGGTCCCGTGGGTTCTATCTTGAGTAATGACAGAATGGTTATTTTATCTGCTACTGATAATTATAGATTGATGACGCTATTACAATCTATTCCTGAGATAAAATCTATAAAGGAGATAGATGGTAAGTTAGAATGTATGGCAGATGAGGAGGTATCCATTTCAGAAATCAATAAAAAGGCTGTGAACAGCGGCATTGATATCAACCACCTAGAGAATAGAAAGAGAAAGTTAGAAGAAGAATTTCTTGAAATCACTAAATCATAGAACCATGCCTATCATAGAATTACTGAAAATAGAATGGTTCAAGTTTAGGAAGAACACAGTTATCACCTTGTTACTATGTTTCTTCTTATTGTTCTTTCCATGTTGTCTTTACTTTGGTCGGTTTATAGACAGGTTTACAAATATTCTGCCGTTCAATGTAGACATCTTCATCTTTCCTAAAATATGGGAATACTTAGGCTATGCTGGAAATTGGATGGTGTTTTTCTTTCTCGGTGTACTCATCATTTATACCGTGACTATTGAGGTAGCCAATAAGACCTTAAGACAAGCTATTATAAATGGCATGTCTAGAAACACATTCTTACTGGCCAAGTGTCTGAATATTGTAGGTGTTTCTGTGCTTGCTACTGCTGTCTATACTATTCTATCTATAGTATTCGGCTGGATAAATACTGATGATGTCAGTATGTCTGTTATTATGGACAACCAATTTGCCATAGGACGATTCTTCCTTATGTGCATAGGCTATTTGTCATTTGCTTTATTCTTAGCCTTCCTCTTTAGGAAGTCTGGCATAGCTGTATTTTTCTACTTGGCGTATGTAATTATCATGGAGCCGCTGCTAAGAGTACTGACTAGCCAAAACCTATTCAGTAATAAATACCTAAACTATTTCCCTCTGAATGCCATAGAAGATTTAATGCCGTTTACTC
>CAZIMH010000157.1:0-7144 GCA_964540155.1 uncultured Saprospiraceae bacterium | reverse complement strand
TGATTAGTCTCATTAATTCTGTATAACTGAAGGGCAAAAGTATTCCTTATTTAGGAACAAAGTGGTTAGACAAAAGAAATGATGGAAGGTTTATAGAAATGAGCAAATAATGGCCGATTTGTAAGACAAAAGCACTGGTTCATCCAAGTGAGAAGATTAGAAAATTATTAAAATCTTAATTTGAGTATAAATAATAACCTGAATTCACAATTTGGCGTTAGTGCTATAGTATTCATAACTCAACAAAATATAGAGTAATATGAAAGTAGGGATAGGCACATTGCTATTATTATTTTGGTTTTCTGGTATACAAGCACAGAATACTCCGGAACCTGATTTGGATAGAAGTAGAGAGTATATCTTGTACAAGGTCAATGAAATTCGAATGAAGGGCTGTAGATGTGGCGGAAAACGATTGAAGGCTACTAATAAATTGACTTGGAGCGAAACATTGAAATCAAGTGCAAAAGCCCACGCTACAGAGATGCATACTTACAATTTCTTCGGTCACAGATCGCTGGATGGGAAGGATATAGGGGACAGACTAGATGCCTTCGGATATTCGTGGCAATATGTAGGCGAGAATTTGGCGGAAGGGCAAGACTCATTTGAAGAAGCCTTAGAAGATTGGATGGAAAGTGAATCCCATTGTAGAATGATTATGAATCCGAATATGACAGAAATGGGTATGGCTAAAGTGGGGAAATATTGGGTACATCATTTCGGTGCACTATTGCCAAAAAAGCATAAACGTACACGAACATATTATAAAGAAGGATAATGTGTATTTTAGTGTGAAAATACTTAACTGACCTTTGTCTAAAAAAATACTGTACCTCACTTTTGCTCATCTGTTAATAATAACACAGATGCTGGCCCAACAGCCACAGGTGAGTAAAAATTCCTCTGCTGATATCCCACTCAAAACAAGCGAAGAATCAGCCCCCAAGGACAGTACAAAGACAAGAATCATCTTCAAAAGTTCTGATTCATTTATCAATGAAGTAAAGGACGATCAGGACATTCAGAATTTTCGTGGTAATGTGAAGATTGTACATGATAGCATATATATGTACACGCAATCTGCAAGGCTTACAGATGGTGATCTGATGGAGGCCAAAGGAGATGTGGTCATCATTCAGGAAGATTCTATCAATGTCTTTTCTGATTCTCTGATCTATCAGGGAGAAGAAAAATTGGCTAGGTTGTTCGATAATGTCGTTTTGGAGTCCGGTGATAAGAAGCTATTTACTGAAATCCTAATTTATAACCTAGAGACTAAGAAAGCTGTATTTAGAGATACGGCTATTCTTACGCGTGAGGCTATGCGTCTTTCGAGCATAAGAGGCACCTATGATGTAGAATCGAAATGGGCCACTTTCTATGATCAAGTAACTATTATAGATGAAGACTTCAGATTAACCTGTGATTCATTGCATTATGACACTGATATAGATCGTGCATATTTTTTATCTCCAACGTACATTACTGAAGGTGATAAGAGGATTTACTGTGAAGATGGTTATTACGATTTAGAATCTGGCCGTTCCTATTTTTCTGTAAACGCAGTAATCAGAGAAGATAATCAGTTAGCTAAAGCAGATAATATCCTTGTATCAGAAAAAGATAGCACGGTGACGCTAACTGGAAATGCCTTTGTACAAGACTCTGTCAGCGAGGCCACAGGTAATGAAATCATATACAATGATAAGAGCGGAGATATCACGATAATCGGTCGAGGTAGTTATGTAAAAGAGGATACCCGCATTAAAGGGCCACACATATTCTACAATAAGAAAACTGAATATTATAAAGCCACGGGTCGCAACAAAATAACAAACGACCAAGGGATACTGGAAGCAGATACCTTAGAGTACATAAAGGAAGTGGATTGGGGAGAAGCCGTAGGCAATGTTATTTACCGTGATACTGTAGAGAACAGAACCATCTTTACTGAAAGACTTTATTACAGAGATAGCACAGAATATGTGAAGGCTGTTGTGGATAGCATTAAACCACTCTTGTTATTAGAACTGGATGATGATACCTTATATGTAGTAGGGGATACCTTGGTGAGAGAAGCCCCTTCTGACAGTCTCTCTTACTTAGAAGCTATCCACAATGTGGAAGTATTTAAAACAGACCTCCAAGCTGTCTGTGATTCTTTATACTATTCTAATGTAGATTCCACATTCACCTTTTTTCATGACCCTGTAGCCTGGTCAGATACTACCCAATTCCTGGGTGACACATTAAGTATCATGCTGAAAGATGATAAGGTGAAGGAAATTATTTCCAAGAAGAATGCTTTTATCATATCAGAAAATTTAGGCACTTATTATGATCAGATTAAAGGACGTTTGATCCACAGTTATCTGGATAGTAATGAGCTGCAGCGAATGGAAGTCATCGGTAATGCGGAGTCTCTTTATTTTCTGAAGGACAGTGATGATGCATTTATAGGACCAAATTTGACGCTATGTAGTCAGATGGTCTTTCATTTTGGCAACAATGATTTAGATAGTATTATCTATTATACCACACCTGAATCTACACTAACGCCGATGGAACAGGCGACGAAGTCTGAATTTAGGCTTAGCGGTTTCAGATGGGAAGCATCCAAAAGACCATACGAAGTGGACAAGATGAGAATTTCTGTATCTCCAGGGCGGAAAGGGGTAAATATAGATGAAGACAACGTTTCAGAAGAAGGCGGATTGGATGAATTCGAATCCAAAGTAGATGGGGTCATGGACCAATTAGGCATACCCGCTGAGAAAGCATCACCAAAGGATATCCCTAAAAAGCCGCCTAGTGGGGACCCACGTAGAAGATCACCTAATGCAAATGGTCAGAACTAATATGGCTTTTCTGGCTTAAATATTATTTTTGGCAAAATGAGAATTACCGGCTTGGTTATATGGATGATGATGGCGTCTGGTCTATTGGGTCAGAGTGAAAAAATATTTGAGAGTGGCAATGCTGCTTTTGGCGAGGGCAACTATGTATCAGCGATATCAGAATATTCTAAGTTGTTAGACCAAGGGTATTCCTCTCCCGAATTGCTCTATAATGTAGGCACTTCCTACTTACATCTGGACCAATTAGGTAAAGCTGTTTTGTATCTGGAGAAAGCTCACCTTGCAGAACCATCCGACAAGCAAGTCAACCAAAATTTAGCTTTGGCAAGAGATAGAGTGGATACAGCTGTGATAGAAGTGCCTGACTTTATCTTGTTTCGTGCATGGAAAAGTCTTTCAGGTCTCCTGTCTCCAATTATGTGGTTCATACTTAGTCTATTGGCAGGTGTCGCTATCGTGTTTGGGGTATACAGATGGAGGCTGGGGACTGATAATAAGATGAAAGTCAAAGGCTTTTCTTTAATGATCATAGGAGCTATGATGCTGCTACTCTTCCATTTTGCAGGTCGTTCTTCTTATGCTCAGTTAAAAGATAATTCAGTAGCGATTGTGGTTAGAAACACGTCTCTTTATGAAGCTGCAGATAAGAGGTCGGGGGAGTTAGAAGTCTTATCAGAAGGCGTTAAGGTCAAGATATTTGATGAATTAGATGAGTGGTGTAGAGTCAGTTTGGTAAACAAGGAAATAGGGTGGGTCACAAAGGAAAGTATCCAGAGAGTGAATGAAACAGTAAGCGCACAGTAGGATTCATTACTTGGGCATACAATAACAATAAAAAAAGAGGCTGACTCAAGTTATGAGACAGCCTCTTTTATATCAAATAGACTATTGCAAAGTCTTATTCTTCTTCTCCTCCTTTAGCTTCTGGTCTTCCGCCTTCCAATCTATCTTGAAGATCTTTAAGTTCATCCCATTTGCCTTCTGCAGCTAATTTGGATTGTTGAGGCCAAGTGTCAGGAATATGTACTCTGTATCTTGGACCTGCAGCTTCTAATATTTCTTTAAGTCTGCTCACTGGAGCTGCCGCTAAATCAGCAAAGGTGATAATACCCGCAGCACCTAGGTGCTCAGCTATTTTAGGACCGATGCCTTCTATTTTAGTTAGTTTGTCTGGCTTGCCACCGACTGCTGGAGTCGCTGGTGTAGCAGGCGTTTTAGCTTCTGCTTTAGGAGCCGTAGGTGCAGGAGCTTTCGGAGCCGCAGGTGCAGCTGCTTTTGCTGCTGCTGGAGCCGCTTTCTTAGGTGCGGCAGCTTTAGGATGTGCTTCCGCTTTTCTTGCCTTTGGTGATTTGACGGCTGCGCCACCATCGCCATCCATAGGTAGGATATTGACGTAGGTTCTGCCTTTCTTCTTAGTCTCAAATTTTACATAGCCTTCTATCTTAGCATGAAGCGTGTGGTCTCTACCCATATACACATTGTTGCCTGGGTGAAACTTAGTACCTCTCTGTCTAACTATTATATTTCCAGCTTTGGCGTACTGCCCACCAAAGAGCTTTACGCCTAGAAATTTCGGATTGCTATCTCTCCCGTTATCCGTACTACCTACTCCCTTCTTATGTGCCATGGTATTTTACTTTTTCTAATTATAAATGATGCGTGCTCCTGCCTAGGCTATAGAGTCTATTTTGATTTTGGAAAAAGACTGTCGGTGACCATTTTTCACTTTGTATCCTTTTCTTCTTTTCTTTTTAAACACAATAACTTTGTCTCCTTTAGCATGATTAAGCACGGTTGCTTTTACACTACCTGCAACTGTCGGCGTACCCACATTGGTATTACTACCATCTGAAGTCATAAGAATATTATCAAAACTGACAGAATCTCCTTCCGCAGCATCAAGTCTGTGAACATATAATTCCTGACCTGACTCCACCTTAAATTGCTTACCTTGTATTTCTACTATCGCGAACATGCTCTTGTTTTAGAGTTTTTTCAAAAGGATTGCAAAGATATGCTTTTCTACTCCTTTTTCCAATACTCACCGACACCCAAATCACTGATTATAAATGACTTACAGCAAATTTATGCGAGCCATTTGTATAGAAAAAAAATATATGTGTAATCGATTGAATTATAGATAGATAGTAGCGTCGCTGGCAACACCTAACCCATACCCACTTAGTAAATAAAGTCAGGGACACTGAGATAATCCTCTAGGATGAAGCTTTTCCTTAGCTTTTTACCCTCCCTGATGATTATCATTTTTACTTTCTTGCCTTCCTTCCTATCTAGTTTTCGATTGACGGAAGCCAAGGATAGGATTCTTGTTGGCGTCCATCCGATTCGTTTTATGATATCTCCAGTTTGCAGTCCTGCTTTGTGCGCTGGGGTGTCCTTAATAACATACCTTATCACAAATTGGTTGAGATTTTTGCCTGCAGCATAGACAACCAATCCAGACTTGTCATACTCCAGATTCTTGTTGTAATTTTTGAGTGGTTTGAGATATAAGTCTGAGGATACATAATCGATAATGACATGAAAGCGAGATAGTATGGGATTACCTATCAGACCATTACGATTATTGATGAATCTCCTGTCCAGTTCCTGATTAATCACTTGGTAGTTGGCTACGACGCTATTGAAGAATAGCGAGTTGGTGATATTCAATGATTTGAATTTAGCCTGATAACCTATAATATCACCTCCTAGCCCTACACCAAGTGGTCCTTCTACAAATTTTTCAGGCAGTTGGAATTCCTTCTCTTTATCTAAAAACAGCAGTATGCCTAATGAAGATCCTGTGTCCAATAATAATTTCATACTAATGCCACTACCTGTGAATAGTGAAATCTTACTAGTGATGTATGGTTTGTGGTCTTCTAGGCTGATGGGTATTCTTTGGAAGCCTCTATTGGTAGGGGGGGTAAATGCATTTTTCTTATAGAAAGTAATTGTCCGCTTCTTGTAGTTAATTTCCATTACGGAACCCCAAAAAAGCCGACCCCCTATCAAACCGTCGATCCGTATACCGATGGATTCGTTGAAATTCAAAAAGTTCTCATCTAGAATGATAAAATCCCTATTTACTGGCCTGTTGTTGGGTAGGGTGATGAGAATATTTCGACAAATCTGGCCACTAATTTCTTGGATTAAATCAGCGCCTTTAATGACAATTTCTTTTCCGTCAGGGATATTGAGTTCTTGCTTTATGTCTTTGTTAAAGAGAATGAGATTTTCAGCTCCTGTATCTAATAACATATTTACATCTCTGAATCCTCCTATTTTGGCTTTGACGATGATAAGACCATTGACAAGGTCAAAGGGGAATGATACTTTTTCTTTATTGGCATCCAGAAGTATTAGATGAGAAGATTGTGATTTCAATTGAATACTGGATAAGCACACAAAGACAGTAATAGCTACTATCCATGAAGAACATCGGTGACAATTATAATACACAATCTCAAGGTACTCAGACTTTGGTCAAGGGCAAAAAAAATCCCGACAAGACAAGCTTGCCGGGATATATCACTTTAGAAATATTATCTCTTACTTAGAAATAACCATCTCTATTCTTCTATTCATTGCTCTGCCTTCAGCAGTATTATTGTCTCCTTTAGGGTCAGCTTCTCCGAACCCTTTTGCCATAATTCTATCTCCAGAAATTCCTTTACCTATAAGCCTAGCCATTACAGCTTGTGCTCTAGCCTCAGATAACTGCAGATTAGAATCATCTGGTCCTTGACTATCAGTATATCCCTCGATGCTAACAGATACGCCTGGATATGCTTTCAATATAGAAGCCATATTGTCTACTTCTACTGCAGTAGCGCCATCTATCTTAGCTGACCCTGAAGCAAATGTTAGATTTTTGAATGTAAATCTTCCATCTCCTTTGAAGCCACCTTTGACAAAGTCCATCATTTGAGATCCTGCAGAACCTGCTGTGAATTTGATACCATCTAGCGCCTTTAGAGCTACATCGTCTACTTTAGAGAATACATCTCCTACTGCACCCATAGCGCCTTTAGCAGCATCACCCATAGCACCAGCAGCATCACCAGCCATGTCAGCAGCACCTTTAGCTGCATCACCGGCCATATCAGTTGTCTTTTCTACTGCTCCTTTGGCTTTTTCTACAGCATCTCCAAAAATTGAATCCTTGAAGAAAAATCCGAGTACTCCGACTCCTAATAACAATGGAATTAACCATCTGAAGATTGATCCTCCAGTTTTTACTGCAGCACCACCAACGTCACCTGCGACATTAGCTGCGT
>CAZIMH010000156.1:0-7159 GCA_964540155.1 uncultured Saprospiraceae bacterium | reverse complement strand
AAAAAAGCTCGAGACTTCTCTCGAGCAAAAACGAATTTTACAATTTAATAACCAAAACTTACACAATCCAAATATATAATACATATTAAATAAAAAGCAAATATATAAGTGTTTAATTTTCAGATAATTATAAATTATTATATTTTGCAATATATAATTAAATGATTATCAATATATTATAGTGTGATGATGGATTATAAAAAAATAAAAATTCTTTATGAAGACAATCATCTACTCATCGTCAATAAGCCAAGTGGTATTTTATCACAGGGCGATGTCACAGGTGATAAGGACATAACTTCTCTCATGAAGTTATATGTGAAGGAGAAGTATAATAAGCCAGGTAAGGTTTTTCTTGGATTGGCGCACAGATTAGATAGGCCTGTAAGTGGTGCCATTGTGCTATGCAGAACAAGTAAGGCACTATCCAGAATGACGGAGTTATTCAGAGAGCGGAAAATAGAAAAGATTTATCACGCAGTTGTAACCCAAAGACCGACTAATACCTCAGACCAGTTGCTATCATATATTAAGAAAGACACTAAGAAAAACAGGTCAAAAGCATCTCACAAACCTTTTCATGGTGCCAAGGAGGCAATTCTCTCATATAACTTAATTTCCGATATGAAGAAGTATTGCTTATTAGAGATTAAGCTAGCCACAGGGAGGCCTCACCAAATAAGAGTACAGTTATCTAAAGCTAAAATTCCTATACTCGGTGATGTGAAATATCATCCCCAACCACCACTTGAGGACAAATCCATTGCCCTCCATTGCCGCGCTTTAAATTTTGTACATCCAGTGAAGAAAGAACCCCTTAGAGTAACCGCTTCTTATCCTAATCGGAGCTGGTGGAATTTGTTCTAACTATCTTTTAATCGCCTTTTCATACAAGCTGATCCACGTTTTTACATCCATCTTACTCACGAGTTCTCCTATCAAATCGAACGGAATATCGTCCATGCGTTTAAATCGAATGCAGCTTTTGCCCATATTTAGTTTGTACTTGGCATGTTTTGGGTATTCTTTTGTAAACCACTTGTGTAGGTTCTCATCTGCATATACACCTGAATGATAAACGGCCAAATAACTTTTTTGATTGGCTAAATTCATAAATGGTAATGGCGCATCCTTAGCGCAATGGTAGCCATCAGGATAAGTACTTAAGGGAACCACATAGCCAATCATTCCATAATTAATGCACTCTTTGAATCCAGGGTCTATATTAGATTTTATGATAGACCTTAGTTTTTTGAACGCTTTGATTCGGTCTTCAGGAACAGACTTGATGTATTCTTGGACAGTAGAAGGCTTACTCATTTGGAAAGGATATGAGACTAAGGTAATAATGTTTTGAATTAAAGATGAAAGGTAAGTACATTTGCCCGCGGTGAGGGTCATGCGGCCAGCTCCTGCTGAATTCCCCCAGGGTAGAAATACAGCAAGGGTAGGTGGTTGAGCGGCTAGGCGTGATTCCTCACTATTTTTATTTCTACTTACCAATTTATCCACGCATGCGATTCTTTATAGATACGGCTGACTTAGACCAAATCAAGGAAGCAAAAGACCTTGGAGTACTAGATGGGGTTACAACTAATCCTTCCTTAATGGCAAAGTCTGGCATTACTGGCGCAAAAAATATAGAAGATCACTACAAGAAGATATGTGATATAGTCGATGGTGATGTAAGTGCTGAGGTAATAGCTACTGATGTAAAGGGTATAATATCTGAAGGAGAATATCTGGCAGCGCTAGCTCCCAACATAGTGGTCAAGGTGCCGATGATAAAAGATGGTATCAAAGCGATTAGCCATTTCTCAAGCAACGGTATAAAAACAAACTGTACACTTGTATTCTCAGCAGGCCAAGCCATTCTTGCAGCCAAAGCAGGGGCGACTTACATTTCTCCTTTTGTGGGTAGAGTAGATGATATTAATTGGGATGGGATAGCATTGATTGAGGAAATTGCGGAAATCTACGCCGTGCAGATGTACGAAACGGAGATTCTTGCAGCATCTATTAGAAATTCTAGACACATTGTACAGGCTTCAAAAGCAGGTGCTGATATCGCCACATGCCCTTTACATACAATTCTAGGATTACTGAAGCACCCACTAACAGATATCGGCTTAGAGAAATTTTTAGCAGACTATAAGAAGGGCAACCCTAGTTAAAGTCTAAGAATTACTTCTAGTGCTTTGCTAATGAGTTTTTCTACGGTCTTAGCAGGTTGGCTTGAAAAGTGATTAGTCACGCGATTAGCCAGTATCGCATTCAGTGAGATAGCTCTATGACCGAGTAGTTTTGACAAGCCATAGATGCCAGCAGTTTCCATTTCTAAGTTTGTTGGTTTTAGTCCTTGGTAAGAAATAAGCTTTAGATAATCTTCATAGTTAAATCTACTCTTCAATCTTATATTCCTAGACTGTGGGCCATAAAAGCCGCTAGCTGTCATGGTGATTCCTTCCGTGCCTACTGCTTTGAAATCTAACAAAAGCGCTTCATCAGCAGCAACAGCGTAGGGTTGGAATAATCCAGAACCTTGCTGTTCTAGTTCCGGCAGGCGAAACTGTTCAGAATCATAAAAATGCAGTAAGCCATCAAAGCCTAAAGCATATTTAGAAATGATAAAACTATCTAGCGGAATGTCTTCCTGGATGGCACCTGAGGTCCCTATGCGAATAAAAGTTAAGCTTTTGCGTTCGCTTTTCACTTCTCGGGTCTTGAAATCTATATTGGCTAGGGCATCTAACTCATTGAAGACTATATCAATGTTGTCGGTGCCTATACCGGTCGATATTATGGTTATTGGCTTGCCTCCTAATTCACCGGTTACAGTCTTGAATTCACGATTAGTTTTTTCAATATGAACCGTATCTAAGTGTTGAGCTACTAGATTTACACGATTCTGATCCCCGACTGTTATAATAGTGTCTGCTATTTCACCTGGCAGGAGGTTGAGATGATAGACACTATTATCGGCATTTATAATCAATTCTGATGGTGGAATAAACATATCTTAGGCGCTATAATTCAAAGATTAGAAAAGTATACCACTTATTATATGGAAATGAAGGCTTACATCTTGTCCTCATGTTCTACGTGCAGTAGAATTATGAATGAAGTAGACTGGAAAGGCGAGATACACGATATTAAAACTGAAGGGGTTCCTGAGCAATTATTGGATGAGCTAAAGGAAGCTCATGGATCTTACGAATCACTCTTTAGTCGTAGGGCGATGAAGTACAAGTCCATGGGTCTAAAAGAGAAGAAGTTAGATGAAGCAGATTATAAAAAGCTAATACTCGAAGAATATACTTTCCTTAAAAGACCTGTATTCAAAGTGGGTGCTCACACCTTTGTAGGCAACAGCAAAAAGGTAGTAGAATCGCTTAAGCTGCACTTGGAAAGTCTAAACCAATCTTAATGGATAAAGCAGAAATAGTAGAATCATTTCAATCACTGCAGGATGACATTTGCAATGGATTGGAAGCGCTTGATGGACAAGGCACTTTTCATCAGGACGCTTGGGAAAGGCCAGGTGGTGGGGGAGGTAGAACCAGAATTATTCAAGGCAAACACATAGAAAAAGGCGGTGTCAATTTTTCTGCCGTACACGGTAAAATGCCGGAGAATATAGCAGCTAATCTAGGTATAGGTGATAATAACTTCTTTGCTACTGGTGTATCCATCGTCCTTCACCCAATAAACCCACATGTCCCTATAATCCACATGAACGTCAGATATTTCGAGACAGATAATGGCCACTGGTGGTTTGGAGGAGGTATAGATTTGACGCCTCACCTCATTGTTGATGATTTGGCGATATCATTTCACTCGGCACTTAAGGCCGTTTGTGATAAGCACCATGATGATTACTATCTAAAGTATAAGAAATGGGCTGATGACTATTTCTTTGTCAGGCATCGTAATGAAACACGAGGTATAGGAGGTATCTTTTTTGACCGACTTGGAAAAGAAGGTGGTGATAAGAAAGCGCATTTTGATTTTGTATTAGATGTAGGCCAAGCATTCTTACCGATCTATTCGGAACAGTTTACAAACAATTTTAAGAAACCATATTCGGAAAGAGAAAAACGCTGGCAACTACACCGTAGAGGAAGATATGTAGAATTTAACTTGGTGTGGGACAGAGGTACTAAGTTCGGATTAGAGACAGGCGGAAACATAGAGTCTATACTTATGAGCCTCCCGCCCAATGTCAGTTGGACTTATCGTTTTGAACCAAATGAGCAAGAGAAAGATACTCTGGCGAAGCTGAGGAAAGGAATAGATTGGGCGGCGCTGTCTTAGCAGATCTTAGTCACACAGAATAG
The DNA here is from genome assembly GCA_964540155.1 of uncultured Saprospiraceae bacterium. Classification (GTDB taxonomy): domain Bacteria; phylum Bacteroidota; class Bacteroidia; order Chitinophagales; family Saprospiraceae; genus RFSX01. The sequence goes on along the minus strand of CAZIMH010000156.1, from coordinate 2,822 downwards.
TAATTTCAGAGGTCGTCACAACATTACTTTCGTTACCCATATCATCTATCATCTGAATATCCAATGTCAGCACATCTGAAGGAAATTCAGCAGGCGAAGAGCAGGGAGGAATATTTTCCTTTTCAGGAAAGAGGCAGCAGGTAGTGAAGAGTTTCATCGTAATTTCACCTTCGATACCAGTCATAGCACCTGCGATATCAAGATTAGGAACTTTAAATTGGGTAAATGGGTCACCAGTTCTATTATCTGTAATTACAATATTTCTAAAAACACCATCTGTACCAGTCCCTAAATCCCCATCACCATCTCTGAAGCTTATAGTCAAGAATAACGAATCTGAGAAGAGATTGCCTTGAATTATAGAGTCATTGTTAACGCCAATAAATGAAATTTCAGGCACAGTACTGAAACGTGGACCTATATTACATGAGCTATAAAATAAAAAGAAGAGAATTATAACTGCCACGAAGTTTAAGTATCTCTGTTGCTGCATTACATTTGTTATTTATTCAATAAGCTCTGGACTTACACCAACAAATATTACATCTTTTTGATAATGATTCCGAAGAATTATTTACAGATGTTGTATTGAATGTGTTTAAATATCAAGCCGAACATAATCCACTATATAAGCGCTTTTTATCCTTAATAAAGTGTGCTCCTAGCAAAATAAGTGATATAAATGATATTCCACTATTACCGATAAGTTGTTTCAAGAACCACACTATCAAATCAGGATCTGAGTGGAATACTGAGCAATTGTTCTTGAGCAGTGGCACCATGCAGGATGGGATGCGGTCAAAACATCATATCAAAAGCCTAGAATGGTATCATCAGATATGCGCCTCCATTTATAAGTCTAGGATGGCTAATCATGTGGAGGATGAGATTATAGCCTTATTACCATCATATCTTGAAAATGGCAATTCATCATTGGTTGAAATGGTAAACTATCTTCAGCGTATTTCACAAACCCCAAAGCCCTTTACCTTCCTTTATAACTTAGATGAATTACATGATCGGGTCAGTTCTTCACTTGAAGAAGGCAACTCAGTTTTATTGATTGGTGTCACTTTCGCGTTGTTGGACTTCTCAGAAATGTATCAGACTAATAATGCTAAATTATCAATACTCTATACGGGCGGAATGAAAAACAGAAGAGAAGAATTGGAGCCTGATGAATTGAGACATAAACTTAAAGATGCTTTCCCTCAGTCACGCATTTACTCTGAATATGGTATGACTGAATTGCAATCACAAGCCTACACTGACAAGGATGGATTGTTTTCTATGTCACCTACCTTAAGAATTCTTATTAAGGAAGTACAAGATCCATTTTTGAATAGAAAACCAGGAAAAGCAGGTCAGGTAGGTATCATAGATTTAGCCAATATAGATACGCTTTCATTCATACTTAGTGATGACTTAGGAATCAAGTATGACAACGATACCTTTCACATTTTAGGTAGACTGTCTAATTCTGATAGACGAGGTTGCCACCTTCTGTATGAAGGCAACAACAATTATACATCTGATTAATTTAGCGTAATAGACTGATAGGATGCTATTCCTTCGCACAACCACTTCGCTAGTGCCTCCCTGTTGTCATTCATAAGCAAACGCTTGTGATCATGAGGATTCCTTATGTTCGCTAATTCTACATAAGCAGAAGTGGGTAGGGTATTATTCAGCATATAGAGTCCTCTTTCTCTAACATATCCTTTATAGCCTCGACCTTTTTGGAAGTAATCATACTTAGCTTTAAAAGTCTTCTGTAATTCTGTAGCTAAGCGCTTACTGGTTTTAGAAGATTTATGATGATAGAAAAAGACGTCTTGTCTTTTATCTTCTACATTAGAATCCACATGTACCATGATAGCTACTTGATCTTTGACACCTTCTTTTGTATACTTTTTATAGAGGTCATTGATGGCATCTGCTCTTTGCTTCAATCGTCTTTTTTGTTTGTAAGGGATTTTAGCACCCATACAGAATTCATCTTTATCACACTCTAACACTTTATCATCTCTAATACCATCATTCTTATCTTGGATTATCATATGGACAGTAGCACCATGTTTCATTAATTCCCTTGTCAATCTAAGACATACATCATAAGCATATTCATCTTCACATAAGGTATTACTGCAGTCGCACATAGCGCCAGGATCTGGACCCCCATGTCCTGAAACTATATAATATACTCTGCCCTTAAGACTTTTATCTACGACAGATATTTCACTATGCTTAGGTCCAAAGAGATCTACAGTTAGTTTTTCAGCTTTTTTGTCTATTTCAGTTTTAGGTTTGGAAGGAATCTCCTCTTTAGAAGAGGTTATGATTGCATCTCCTAGGTCACAAGCAATTTCATGATGTGGCACCCATAGTATTTTACTTTCACTATACTTTGTTTTGCGCAGATTCGCTTGCAATATCTTGTCATTATACTGCTGAATCCTGACAGCTTGCTCCCAGCTATCTATACCAACAGTAGATCTTATGCTGGTACCATTATATTTATAAATATGAATAGGAAGTTTGTATTCTCTTCCTTGGACTAAATTATCTGAGATGGATAATTCATTTAGCGTTAAAAAATGCTGTCTATTGCACTGATGTTCATTAAGATGATATCTTCTGAGTATAGAATAAACACCGTCACCTGGCTTGGCTGATACAGTGAAATAATAAGTCTCAAATGCAAATAGACTTGACACTAATAACGTGAAGATTATTGTTGTATAGTATTTCATTTCCGGTTTTTGGTTATGGTCTTGAAATCTATAATAAAGGTAGACTATTCATGTAAGAAAGTCAAAATG
>CAZIMH010000155.1:0-7171 GCA_964540155.1 uncultured Saprospiraceae bacterium | reverse complement strand
TTCTTCTTTTTCCTATCCTGACATAACTATCATCTATACGGCCCTTATATAAGATTTTGTCATGCTCGTTGTCATATACGACGACTTCAGGCGTAATCTTAATATCAAAAAGCTTCGTCTTAGTCGCAAAGAATTCCAGCTTTAGAGGAAAAGGAATCTGGTATTTTTCTGAGAATTCTTTCACTCCACCTTTCGACGAATACTTATTAGGAAATAATCCTACAAATGAGAGACTGTCTGAAGCATATGTTTTGTGGTAATCCTTCATCTGAGGAGTATAGTACTGGCAAATTTTGCACTCCTCACCAAGAAAGTAATAAACCGTAAATCTGGTCTCTACAGCATCCTGAGCAAAGGCATCGCTGAATGGCATACAAAAAAACAAAAGGCCGTACAGATACTTCATATAGACAAGATATGACAATACTGGAAAGACCTAAAGCTAAATCTGGATTATAGGAATTCTTTAATACTTAGAATCTATACGATTTCAGCCACTGTGAATATGCTACCTGTAACCAAGATTAGATCATCATCACTAGCTCGCCTCCGCGCATATGCCAAAGCACCTCTCACTGAATTATAGCATCTCCCATGAAGATGATACTCAGCGGCCAAGTCTTTTAGTTTATTCTTATCTAAAGCTCTTGGAATTTTGGCTTGTGTAAAATAGTATCTGGCCTCAGAGGGAAAAAGTGGTAATACCCTGCTTAAGTCTTTATCGCCTACTACACCTAAGACGATATGGAGATTTGCATAGTCCTCTTTCTGTATTTGTTTGAATAGTTGAGACAAACCCATCTTGTTGTGGGCGCTATCCAATAAGATTCGTGGGGAATGTCCGATGTATTGATATCGACCCAAATACCCCCATTCCAGTAGCCTTTCAGACCATGCTTTTCTAAACATGCTCTGAGTGGTCTCCGGCAAGATAGTCTGAATTGTAACCAAGGCCGTCCTAAAGTTCTCTCTTTGGAAAGGCGGTATATTTTTGGGAATCACTTTGTTTAAATCAAATAACACATCCTCCGCATAGACTAAGGCGCTTCCTGTTTGCTTTGCTTTCTTACTATAGACAGCTGCTGTTTCAGTTTGCTTTCGTCCTATAATCACAGGGATGTTTTTCTTAATAATCCCCGCCTTTTCACCTGCTATTTTCTCTAAGGTATTGCCAAGAAAATTGGTGTGGTCTAGACCTATGTTGGTTATAGTACTGACGATAGGCATCACAATATTTGTAGAATCCAATCTGCCGCCCAACCCCGTTTCTACAACGGCATAATCAACTTCCTCTTCAGCAAAATATTGGAAGGCCATCGCCACCGTGATTTCAAAAAAGCTAGGTCGCGATTCAGAGTCAAAAACCCCCTTGTTATACAGTTGTTTTACAAACCGTTTGACAAATTGCTTAGAGATCTTCTGGCCGTTAATCTTTATCCTTTCTCTGTAATCTTTATAGTGTGGAGAGGTGTATAGACCTACCTTATACCCGAGCTGATGTAGGACTGAAGCTATAAAGAAACACGTAGATCCTTTGCCATTTGTTCCTGCAACATGTATACTTTTGAATTTTGTGTGGGGATTGCCAAGTAAATCGGACAATGCCTTGATATTATTAAGATCTTTCTTAAATGCTTTTGGTCCAACTCTTTGATACATAGGAAGCTGTTTAAATAAAAATGATTCAACTTCCTTGTACCTGTTTAGATTCATAGCTTAATATAGATTGGCAAAAATAAGATTAACTGAAAAATCAGAATACATATGATTATATAATAGCCGGCGCCGGCCTAGCAGGTCTGAGCTTAGCAGTCAGACTTTCACAAGAACATAAAATTGCAGATAAGAAAATACTTCTTATCGATAAATCATTGAAGTCTGAGAATGATCGCACATGGAGCTTCTGGAGTAAGGGAGATGATTATTTCTCAGATATCATATTTCATAAATGGCCTTCGATAAGATTTGCCTCCAGTACTCAAAACAAATTGCTCAATGCAGCACCATATTCGTACTGCATGATAAGAGGCATTGACTTTTATGACTATGCTAAGAATATTATACAGAACAACCCTCAGATAGATTTCGTCCAAGAACGCGTGACCAATATCTTAGAGCAACCCGGTTTCGTACAGGTAGAGACTGACTCTAGCACATTCACTTCTCCCTTCGTATTCAATAACATACCTAGAAATGTACCCACTGCTGAAAACACCAATAATGGCAAACACCACTTTGTATGGCAACATTTCAAAGGATGGTTTATAGAAACGCCTCAGAAGGCGTTTGACTCAGAGGAAGCCATTTTTATGGACTTTAGGGTGCCTCAAGATGATGAAACCAGATTCTTCTATGTACTACCGACTACATCTAACAAAGCGTTGGTGGAGATAGCCATCTTCTCTCCAGAAATCCCAACATCAGAATTCTATGACGCATACTTGGAACAATATATTTCAGAAATACTTCAGATTCCTGAGTATACTATACTTGAAGAAGAAGTAGGAGCTATCCCCATGACTACTTTTAATTTTCAATCAAGCAGGACAAAAAGAATAATACCTATAGGCACCAATGGCGGTTCTGTCAAAGCGTCATCGGGATATGCATTTACTAGAATACAAAATCGCATGTCACAGTTAGCCCAGCATGTAGTAGACAACAAAGTGGAAACCTACTCAGTCAAGCAAAATAGATACGACTTATATGACAAGACCATGCTTAATGCTATTCTGACCAACAAAACGCAAGGCGCAAAGGTATTTGACAGCTTGTTTGCTAGATTAGATGCTAAGACTATCTTCAAATTTCTAGATGAGGAGGGTTCTTTTCTCACTGACTTAAAAGTATTTACAGCGCCCCCAAAATGGCCGTTCATCAAGGCTTTCTTCCAAGAATTGTGAACCTCGATTATGTTAGACTTTCAAGTATGACTGAAAATCGTCATATAATTTTTTACTTTTAATTCAAAACAGGCACCTATGATTACTGCGTTAGTCTTTCTTATACTTGGAGGAATTTTTGTCGGCACCCTACTCAAGAACATAATGACTTTGATTTCTACTGATATGAACAAAAATGAATTCAGTGGAAAAAAAATATTGTACATATTTAGGATTCCACTCATCTGCTTTGCACTTATGATGATTTACGTCCTCTTTCTTTTGCCATATCTTAATGAAAACGGATATTATTAAATCGAGTTATGAAATTAAATAGACTGGGCATCGTATTACTGTTTATATACTCATTAGTTGGGTGCAAAACTTCTAAGATTGCTACAGAGAAGTCTAATTCTAATGCCAAATGGTCTTCCACGCAGATGAATCTGATTCAGTCGGGTGCTGTGGATACACCTATGAGATTGTATCTATTGACCAATAAAGCAGATTCTATCCTTCTGCGCACCAATAGCGAAAAGGTAATTCCAAACAGCAAAGATGCCGTACTCAAAAATCTTGCAGATCGTATGCTAACCACTGTACAGGATAGTATGTCTATGGGTGTAGGTATAGCCGCGCCTCAGGTCGGCATCCTTAAGAGGGTCATCTTGGTACAAAGATTTGATAAACCAGATTTTCCGTTTGAGGTTTATCTCAATCCTACCATTAGACAATACAGTAAAAAAACCCAACCTTGTATGGAAGGCTGTCTCTCCATACCTGACAAGAGAGGAGAAACAAAAAATAGATCTTATGCTATCCTGCTAGAATACGATACAATGGAAGGCGACCATATAATAGAAATGGTAGAAGATTTTACGGCCGTCATATTCCAACATGAGATAGACCATCTTAATGGTATTGTATTTTTAGATCACTTAGAAAGTGAATCTGAAACCAATTCAGAATATTAAAGGCTAACCGATCGTAAGATTCTAAGAGACCTTTTTCTGATTCATTGTTTTAATGATTACATAGGCACCAAGAAGAGCAGGTATAAGAATCATTATACTCCTTTGTATCAGCGTAAAGGAAGCAGTGTATGCTTTATCTATGACATTAGACATCAAGGCGGAATGCCCCACTTCTGCAATACCACTGCCTCCAGGGCTAGGTGCAAAGTATAACAACAGATGGACGATAGACTGAAGCGCAATTACTGTCCAAAAATCCACTTCTAACCCAAAGGCCAACACTATAAAGTAAGCCAGTGCATACTTATTGAAGTACAATAAGACTGTAATGATAAAGCTGAGTGCGATCAGCCACGGTTTTCTTTTAAAAAGACTTAGTGTTTGTTTCTGGTAGTCTTGCATCGTGGACTCCGTTTTCTTACTGAAGGCAATTAATTTTTCTGCCTTATTAGGAATGATACCTTTTAATAGTCTTCCAATTTGCTCTAGAATGAGTCCTATAACTTTAGGAAAAATGAGGGAAACGACGATGAGTATACCGATGGTAGCGAAGACGGAGAAACCATAGTTAGCCAAGTTAGATACTAAACCTTCAGGTATTTGCCCTTCTAGTTTATTCTTTGCCCAGTAACCAGAGACCAAAAAGAAAATAATGGTAGAGATGAAATTTATGAAACTGAGAATAATGAAATCTGGTGTCTTCAGACCATTCTTCCAGAAGACGTACCAATGTGCTACCCCTCCTCCTGTTTGCGAAGGCGTTACTGCTCCTAAGAATATGTTGGCTACATTTGCCTTCATAGCCACCATAGAAGGAATTCCAGGCTTGAATTCCTTTGCAAAAACATGGTTCCGCAGGCCTCCTATCCACAAATCATTGAATACAAAGACAAAACAAAGTAAGCCATATCGCCAGTCAAGTTCTTTCCAGACAGCCAGCGTCTTGCCTGTATTTGTATAGAAAAAAATAGCTGTAAGAGAAATAATGGTGATAGACAAAAAGAGGAAAACACCTTTTTTAATGTTTTTAGGATTGACTACCTCATAAAACTTAGTCTGCTTACTACTATCACTCATTGGCAGTCTAAGGTAATATTTCTAAGTTGAATCTATGATCACATCATTGGTTTTATACAGTTTACCTATTTTGCAGCTGAAATGGTAGACGAGAAAAAGCGATACGATTATATAATTATTGGCAGTGGGTTTGGTGGTTGTATGACGGCCAAGAAATTAGTGGATGCGGGCAAAAAAGTCCTGATGATAGAGCGCGGCAGTTGGGTGGAGAGAGGACCACATAATTGGGGTAAAAAAGCTTCTCTAGATCTCACACCACATTATGACAAATCCCTCCCTTATGAAGTGATCAAAGGTGGAAATAAAAAGCAGATGGGTGTATATGCTTGCGTAGGAGGCCCATCTGTATTCTATGGTGGCGTATCCTTTAGATTTAGAGAAAAAGATTTTTTACCTGGCAAGGAGATTACTGGAGATTCTAATGCAGTCTGGCCTATCACTTATGATGATCTAGAGCAGTACTATACAGAGGCAGAGGAATTGTTAGGGATTGCCGGAGAATCCAACGTAGACCCTACTGAACCAAGACGAACAAAACCCTTTCCACAGAATCCAGCGCCTCTTGCTGATATATCAAAGAAACTAAGAAGCGCTGCCGAAGCGCTTTCTCTCCATCCCTGCGCACTCCCACTAGCGATCAATCATAAGAAAGATAGTAGACAGTGCCAGCTATGCACCACCTGTGACACCTTTGCCTGTGCCATCAATGCCAAGAATGATTTAGCGACAGTGATGATTCCTGAATTGCAGAAAAAAGGAATGACCCTTCTAGATGAATGTATCGTAAATAAGCTCTTATATAAAAATGGTCAAATAGAAGCTGTCTCCTATTTTGACAAAAAAGACCAAAGCAATAAAACTGTGACGGGCGGCCATGTGATCCTATCCGCAGGTGCTTTAGGCTCTCCACATCTCTTGCTTTCATCAGGATTGGATAAGGTGAATCCTGGAGGTCATATAATAGGCCGTTATCTAATGCGCCATGTGAATGCTATCATCTTCGGCATATATCCAGGTACAGCAGATAAGCAAGGCCGCTTCCATAAAGAGATATGCATTATGGATTTCTATTTTGGTCATAAAGACATTCCAGAAATGGAAGGCAAACTTGGAAGTCTCCAACAAATTTCTACTCCGCCTTCTGGACTTGTGGAAAATGAAGTTCCTGGGCCATTAGGTAAATTAGCTGGAAAGCTCGTCAAGCCGCTAACAGGTTTGCTCGCCATCGCAGAGGACCAACCACAATATGATAACTATCTAAAAATAGATGATAGCAAGACGGGTTTATATGGTCTTCCCGTTGCAGAAGTTTCACATACTTATTCAGAAAGAGATACTAATGCTGTCAATGCCCTTGCAAGACAAGCAAAGAAAATCTTACGAAAGGCCGGCGCTATACTTTACTATACACACCATATTAGAACCTTTTCTCATTCGGCAGGAACAGTCAGAATGGGTGTCGACCCAAAGACGTCAGTACTGGATAAGTACTGCAACTTTAGAGGTGTAGACAATCTCAGTGTAGTAGATGCCTCCTTTATGCCTACCTCGGCGGCGGTAAATCCTAGCTTAACAATCAGTGCCAATGCACTAAGAGTAGGCAACTATCTTCTGGGTAAGAATGTTTAAGCACTTTTCGTAAGTCACATATATTAGTATAAAAATGACAACCAGCTGTCGTATTGTTTCCACAAATGTCTAGCTGTAGTATGCATGTAGTTAGAAATATGGATTGCTGTAGTGTGCCATAGCTAGTGTGGTAAGGAAAATTTACTGTCTTAGAAATACAAAACCCAATGCTATGAAAACTATTTCTACAATTCTCTTTTTGATGTTGGCAGTAACAGCTGCTTATTCTTCAAGCAAGCCAGAGGTATTACTTTCTTCTCCAGAAATAGATGTAGTTACAGTAGAATCACTAGCCATCTTTAAATCAACTTCATTTGATACTCAAAGTGAAAATCTAATATTTGAAACTAAAGGGAACATATCTGTGATTCAAATCTTTAATACAAATAATGAGTTGCAATTTCAGTTGCCAGTGATGTCTTCCAATGTTCAGATTCATAAGAACCTATTTGAAATAGGTGATTACAAAGTGGGTTTTATTCTGGAGGGTGATACAAAGGTTTACTTTACAAAGGTTAAAATTAAATAGTTAGCAAAGGTCTAATCAATATATACAGCGAGAGGTAGTAACTCTCTCTAAAGAACAGTCTCAATTTTCGAGGCTGTTCT
>CAZIMH010000154.1:5256-7175 GCA_964540155.1 uncultured Saprospiraceae bacterium | reverse complement strand
ATGCTGGACAGCTTATGGTATTAGGTGGACAGATTACGACTGAGTTCGGAGAAGCTATAGAGGCGGTAGAGACTAGACTAGAAGCAAGCTCGCCGGCGATGAATAATATGGAACCAACGGATGAGAATGGAGAATTTGTCTTCGATGGCTTACCGACTTCTATGGATTATCGTCTAGTTCCGTCTAAGAATATAGATCATAGTAATGGTGTAAATACGATAGATGTCATCCATATGCAACGACATGTTCTAGGAATTGATAAACTGGATAGTCCTTACAAGGTTATTGCTTCTGACATGAACCGTGATGAAGTAACTAATGGTGTGGATTTATTACAGCTGAGACAATTTGTACTTGGTCAAGTAGATACCTTTTATAATAATACATCTTGGCGCTTTGTGAGTTCTGAACAGTTATTTGCGGATTCATTAAGGCCTTATCCATTAGACGAAGTCCGATATATCAATGACATCACGGACATGAATACTGAACAGGACTTCATTGGGGTTAAGATTGGTGATGTAGACAATACCGTTACACTTGGACTGAATCAAGGTGCTTTGGAGAGGAGGTCTCCTGCTAATATTTATTATACATTGCAGACGACAAGTCTAGAGCATGAATATCTTATTCCAGTCTTTACCAGAGATATTGGATTAATCTATGGATTCCAATTCAAGCTTAATCTGACTCAAGGAAGCATCGTAGATATACTGCCGGGTAGTGTGGACATTACTACTGATAATTATTATATGCCGTCTAAGAATGAAATAGCCATCAGTTGGAATGGAGAGAAGGGTGCTGTTAGCGATAGAACTATTCCGCTTTTCTATTTGAGTGTAAAAGGAATTGAGGAAGAAAAAGCGTCACTTTCTTTGATGAAAGAGCGACCATTAGCAGAAGTGTATATCGGAGAATCACTATCTACTAAGATACCAACGCTATCTCTTTACACTGGTGAAGAATCTTCAGAATTTATTCTATATCAGAATGAGCCAAATCCATTCAAGGAAGAAACAACTATTAAGTTCTATCTACCAGAACCACAAGAGGTGACGATCACTTTTTATGGACATGCTGGAAGAGAATTATATAGAATTCAAAATGACTATAAGAAAGGTGAACATCTAATAAATGTTTCAGCAGAAGATATAGGATATAGTAGTGTCGTCTATTATAAGCTAAGTAGCTCATTATATGCAGACACCAAAAAGATGATTATTATCGATTAGATGATAATCATATGTTGATCAATTTTTTCAGGTAGACTCAAAAATTTATTTTGTGTCTACCTTTTTTTATCGCGCAATAATTATCCTATCTATCAAGGGTCTGTCACCTATGTCTTGACGTAGATAATATATACCATCAGTTAGGTCACAAAGATTCACTTCACCATCTTGCACTTCGAATGATGAAAGATATTCTCCTTTGATATTATAAACTGACAGCGTCACTTCCTCTTGGTGGCGATAGAGATTTAGCAAACAATTTGTTGGATTAGGATATACTAGCTTAATAGGTGCTTGCTCATTCTCCTCTGTCACAGATGTAAAACAAGACTCCTGGAGGATATTCTGAATTTCATTCCCAGAAAGTGCTCTGCTGTATATGCGGATATCATCCAATCTCCCTGATAGAAATGAAGGATTGACATCAAAGACATCTACACCTATAGTCAATGCGTCCATTCTCGTAGATATACCTGTCGCATTGTTGAACGACGATTCATCTATTTGCTCACCATCGACGTATAATCTCAAGGTTACATTGTCATAAGTAAATGCAAGATGATGCCACCGCCCAATTTCTAGGTTAACATCCTGAGAAGTACATCTTTGACACAATTGTGCATTGCCACAATCATCTGGTTCTATACATCCCCAATAACTATTGCCTTGAAGCCAAATACCATATCT
>CAZIMH010000154.1:0-5156 GCA_964540155.1 uncultured Saprospiraceae bacterium | reverse complement strand
TGAATTGTATGGGACAGAAAGAAAGCTGCTATCTCCCGATAGGGATATGCCTTGCCCTGATTTACCTTCACTGATTTCAACGCCGTTATTTTCTATAGCATGATTATAGATTGAGTTGTCCTCTATGTTACCATTATCCATCGTGAGATGCAAAACCAAGTCGTTCTGGCCCATAATGGACAGGGTAAAGACAACGCCAAGAAGGATTAAGTAAAGGTGTCTCATTACATCTAATTATAACCTCGTCAATTCAAAATTGAATGATGCTATAAAGATGAAGCTTCTATTGAGGGATAAAAGATTTTTGGGCTATAAAATTAACCCAGTTGTCACTACTCACTCCCATCAGGGTAAAGGTGTATGACCTACCTAACTCTAGGGGTTGCTGTTGCCCAGCACGCGTGACATTGAATACCACATTATCTAGATTGTAATATTGGAACCGACGTTCTTCCGTGTATGTTCCTGAGAGTGCTCTGTCTTCGTCATCACTGATTACATGAAAAAAAATGGTATTCTCTCCTTGTTCACTTTCAGTCCATGTAAAGATTGGCTCCAAGGGTTGAGACAAGTCCACGTCACAAAAGTCAGGTGAAAAATCAGTGGGCTGATCGTTGGTTTTCAGCTTTATAGCTTTACTATACCACAAGGTATCTCCATTTATAAATGAGACTCTTGCCCATACATCGTTGTCTGGTTTTGGTCTAGGATATCGCAGAAGAAATCCATCAAATATGGGTTCTCGTTCTGTATCTATTGTGTGAAATAGTGAAAGGTCTAGTGGGTCAGCGTCAGCATCCTCTGTCTCGTAGTATCTAAAAGTCGTGGCATCCAATTCAGGATAGAGAAATATATTCAATGGCAATGTTTCATCCTCCAGAAAGTCCATCTGACCACCTGCTGCACAGGCCACTAGCTCATTGAATGCAGTCAATGAAGGATTATTATCTATGTGGTCCTGAAGGGTAGCATCTGGCTCATCGGCCCCACAACCCCAAAACAATAAAAGTAATATTGGATAATATATTTTCATACACGCTACTTTAAAACCTTTATCCTGACTTTATGTTTGCATAGTTATGGATTTTCCCCTTGGAATGTCTTGTAGACATAACTTTACTGATAGCAGTTTGGCTTTTTCTGCCTACTTTCAATATCTTAACCCAGAGGACTTATTGACCTTATTTATATATTCCTATGAAAGTTAATTTCTCCGTTTGTCTGATACTTTCTGTAGCCTCGCTGCTAATCTCCAATGCTGTATACAGCTGTAGCTGCTATGCACCACCCGCATTTTGCAGGCATGCACAGTTTTTAGATAACAGAGGTAATGCATTTATTTTTGTAGGATCTTTGATTTCTTCTGAAACAATAAGCCCAGAACAAGAGGCTTTCCAGTATAGTATAGAAAGGGTGCTTGACGGTGGGGTCGTCCCGGGGCCTTCGACCCTATTCACTGATAATAATCTCTACGAGAATACGGATAGCACGGTGTGGCTGCTAGGTGGTACTTCTGATTTGTGTTTCAGATGGATAGACGAACGTGCTGTCATAGCTGTGGGGTACATTCAGGATGCGGGCTACACAGTTAGCGTCTGTAGAAATGATTATCTACCGATAGAAGCTGGCGACATGGTGGAAGGGACTTTTTTAGACAGTCTTGAGACCATCAGGTTATCAGTGGATGACGTAGAGACATTGGTCAATGATGGAACTTGTACGCTGTTAACCAATACAAATGATGTAGCGCCTCTCAAAGATGAGGTTACAGTCAGTGCTTCGACGTTCACTAATGATATTCTAATAACAACGCAACAATCTAAATTTATTGGTTTGCCTTTTACTGTCTCAGATATCTATGGACAACAATTAGTAAATGGTAATATTTCTGAATTAGAGACCATCGTTGATATGCCACTGACTTCAAGTGGGATTTACTTAGTGACATTTTTTTACCGAGAGAGTAGAGTCACTTTTAAGGTGTATAGCCAATAATATAGTTTTACAAATCGACCTTGTGGAGATTTCTCCGTGCTCGTAAAGGGTAGTTTTTTTTATTCTTGTAGTATTAAATCGAGTGGCCAATTAAATTGTAGAGGTCCCTAATTATTACATTTCCATCTTACGCTAAAACTTATTTTCACAAAGTCGAAACAAAAAAAAAGGCCCACCGAAACGAGCCTTTTATATCAAAATCGAATTCTAAGAATTAGAACTTAATTGGAATTCTAGCTCTTGTCTTTTCCCATGCCACAACCATGTGAACTTCACTATCAGATTTCTCTTCAAAGATAATATTTAGTACTTCCAAATCTTCACTGTCCATTTCCACCTTTGAAGTAAACTTCAGTACATCCTTAGACTCATCTCTGTTGGCATGCCCCCAAGAAGGTCTGTCCGTATTGAAGATAAATTCCCAAGTGTCTTGATTGACCATTGCATAGAGATTATAGCTACCTCTTCTGAGTGTTTCTCCATTGATAGTTACATCAGAATAGAAAGTAACTTCTGTAGATTCGTTGGCACCTACTCTCCATAACTTGCCATACTCTAGCATCTCACCGAATACCGTTCTGCCTTTTTTCTGCGGTCTGCCATAAGTCACTTTTATTTTAGGATCAGAATTAGCTAATTCATCACCTGCTAGGTAATTCTGAAAAGCAGATGATTTCGGATAGTGTACACGGTCCATAGGACTGACATCCATATCTTCAAACTGGACAGGATTCATACCAATAGGCATTCTGACGCGGGTCTTATCCCACTCTATTACAAGGAAGGCCATCTCATCATCTATTCTCTGAAAAGTCATAGAGAGATTCTCATTAGAATCATCCACAGTTTCTGTCATAACCTTCACTGACGCTACTGTTTGCTCTTGGTCTCTCTTTTTAGAACCCCAAATATTGCCCTGTGTAGATAGATGAACCATCCAGTGATCCTTCTGAGGCGTAGCGGATACTGTATAGGTGCCTCTTGGTACCGTTGTACCTCCAATGTCAACGGCGTTATACAGCGTTAGCTCTGTAGCCTCATTAGCGCCTAATCTCCATTCTTCTCCATAAGCTACTAGATTACCGAAAATTTCTCTTCCTTTCATAGAAGGTCTAGAGTAGACAATTCTCATTTGCGGACGCTTATTACGATCATCGCCAGTGAGGTAATTTCTCCAAGCTACATTGGCTGGGTAATAAGCCATGTCCATAGGACTTTTGTCTATTTCAGCCCATTTTGAATCTCCTTGCCCCTGTACTTCTGTAGTAGATATTCCCAGAAAACAGCCTAGCACAAGTAGACAGGTAATTTGTTTCATGATGATAATGGTATTTGTAAAGAATTTTTTCAAAAAATGGCAATTTATAATTATCGAAACATTTCTGTTTTGACTAGAATAAACTGCCTTATTCGTATTGAATGTGAGTTAGGCAAGAAATGTTCAGACTGAAGCGTATTAATATATATTCTAAGCGATATAACTTACCTTCGCCGCTTCATTCTATACATAAGAAACAAAGCCAAATCAAATGAGTGTACGTGTAAGATTTGCCCCAAGCCCAACTGGTCCTTTACATATAGGTGGCGTCCGTACTGCCCTATATAATTATTTACTAGCTCGACAACTAGGTGGTGTATTTATTCTAAGAATAGAAGATACGGATCAGACGAGGTTAGTGCCAGGCGCGGAAGAGTATATAAAAGAATCTCTAGATTGGTTAGGTCTTACACCTGATGAAGGGCCCGGATATGGTGGTGACCTAGGTCCTTATAAACAGTCTGAGCGAAAGTCCCTATATGCCAAGTATGCCATAGAACTGGTAGAGAAAGGGCATGCCTATTATGCCTTTGATACACCAGAGGAACTGGTCACCATGCGTAAAGACCAAGAGGCTAAAGGGCACCATAGCGCTAAGTATGATAGTCGTATTAGAATGGAAATGCGCAATAGCCTCACCTTGTCCAAAGAAGAATCTGATAAGCTGATAGCAGCAGGAGAAGGAATCGTACGGCTCAAAATGCCACATGATGAAGAGGTGTCGTTTGAAGATAGCGTAAGAGAAAAAGTCACCTTTAATACCAATGAACTGGATGATAAAGTAGTCCTTAAGCGGGATGGAATGCCTACCTATCACCTGGCTAATATCGTCGATGACCATCTAATGGAAATCACGCATGTGATTAGAGGTGAAGAATGGTTATCCAGTACAGCACATCATGTCTTGATGTATCGATTTTTTGGATGGACACCGCCTCAGTTTTGTCATTTGCCTCTCATACTAAAACCTACTGGGAAAGGTAAACTAAGCAAGCGTGATGGCGCTAAATTCGGTTTTCCAGTCTTTCCACTAGAATGGCACGACAAGAAAGAGGATGCCATTTATGCTGGATTTAGAGAAGCGGGATACGATCCTAAGGCGTTGCTTAACTTTTTGGTATTGTTGGGATGGAACCCTGGGAATGATGAAGAGATGTTATCTGTAGATAGAATGACCGAATTATTCTCTCTGGAGAAAATAGTCAAGAGTGGCGCTCGATTCGATGTGGATAAATCACGTTGGTTTAATCAGCAGTATCTCAAATCCCAATCTGCTGAGGACCTTCTGGCACCAGTAAAGGCGACCAAGCCAGCGGACTTGAACGTAGCTGATGACTATCTCAAGAAAGTGATAGATCTGATGAAAGAACGTATTCAGGTATATGGTGACGTCTTTACTGAGGGTTCGTTTTTCTTTGCTACACCTGAGGATTATGATGAGAAACAAGTAAAGAAAAGATATCAACAAGACCAGAATGAACACTTCGCCACTATTAAGTCCATGATAGCTGAGCATAAAGATTCTGCTGAAGGGCTGAGTGAGAAAGTAAAAGGCTATCTGAATGACAACAGTCTGAAAATGGGGGCTTACTTACCACTTTTACGTATAATGATATGTGGGGCACTCAAAGGGCCTGACTTATTTGAAATCATTCATACACTAGGTGCTGAGGAATCTATTAGCAGGATGGATGCGGCGCTGCCTCGTTTTGAGGAGTTGGTAGGCTAGTGTAGCTCTACAGTTTACTGAATAGACCATTTAGGCTACACTATTTTTATTGACGAGTAAGTTGATTGGACGGCCTTTAGCCATTTTAGCTAAGGAGGTTTTAAATGGCGTTAA
>CAZIMH010000153.1:0-7182 GCA_964540155.1 uncultured Saprospiraceae bacterium | reverse complement strand
GTTGTAGACTACTCCAATGGCTTCAATAACTAATCATATTTTTTTGAATTAATAAATGAAAAAAATTACAAAATGACAAATTTACTAAGTAGGGTAAATAAGAACATGTTTTTTATTATGTGCTTATTTCTATCCGTTGCAGTAATCACTTCTTGTGGCGATGATGATGACGGTACTGGTGGTGGAACAGACCCAATGGATGACCCAGATCCATCAATAGTTGTTGCCGATTTCACATCTCAAGTAGATGCTGAAAATTCGTTGACATATGCTTTCACTAACAACTCAGTTGTTAATGGTATAGATGACAGATCTTTCACTTCTGCATGGGACTTTGGAGGTGCTGGAACTTCTACTGATGAGAGCCCTACATTTACTTTCCCAGGAGAGGGGACTTTCGATGTAACATTAACTGTTACTGCTACAGATGGTGTAGAGGCTTCTACTACTGAGTCAATTGAAGTTACAGCGCCTAGAAATAGATTTGCGCAAATTACTGATACAAGAGATGATGACACTGGAGAGTTAAGATTAGCAGTAGATTCTATCCAAAACGGTTTAGTTTCATTTATGTACAGAGTAACTGAAGGAGCAGATGGAACTATTGCAGATGGTTTCATTAATGTTGCAGGTTCGTCTACAACTGGTGATTTCTCACTTGTTGAAGTAAGACTTAAGGACGATTCCCCACACGAATTCAGAGAAGGTGCATCTGATGATGCTATAGCTGCTGCTAATTTCCCTGAAGGCATGGCTGATGTATGGATTCCAGTAGAAGTAAGTTGGTCAGCTGATTTTACCAATGCTCCAACTTTCAGTGTGACAATTGGTGGACAAACTGTAATCACCGACGCGGTAAGTACGACTAATGGTGGCGCTGGTGATGTAGATGGTCATCTAGCGGCTGTTATAGATGGCGCAGCTAATTTCCAGTGGAAATACAATTCTAACTCAAATGTTAGTGATGGTTTATTCCAAGTAGATGACATTCAGATTTGGTCTATGGATTCTGGTGAAGCTGTTTTAGTTTTCGAAGATAATTTCCAAGGAAGAGTAGCTGGCGAAAGTTTAAATATGGTTGACAGTCCTGAGTCTCCATACCATGAGAATAGCTCAGAAGCTACTGTTGGTGAAGACCAATAAAATGTAGTTTTTCTCTTATTGAGAAAATAAAATAAGGACTCTAATAGTCCGAAATATAAAAGGGGAATGCCTACTAAGGCGTTCCTCTTTTTTACGTAATATATGTCGGGTTCACAGCAAAATATTCATCATGGCCAATTTTAATTGTCAGCCATCCTATCAAAGTATCCATATATTTAAGGTATGATTGTTTTCAGAATAGCCTTACTTGTTTCTAGTCTTATTGCTGTATGCAATACGCAGGCTCAAAATGCTTCCCAGTTGGTTTATTTGGATCAAGGCACCTTGACTTATGTCCCATTCGCTATGAATGGTCAGTCAAATGAGGTCAACACCATCCCCGACTTTTCACATGCAGGTTTCATGGGCGGCGGCATTACGCTACCCACAGATATTCCAATAGCAGCCATAGTTACCCCTGAGGAAGGAGATGATAAACAGAGAATCCAAGCTGCTATAGATTTAGTAGAATCTCTCGATCCTGATGAGAATGGATTTAGAGGGGTCGTCCTTCTTAAAGCGGGGCACTATAGTTTAGAAGGTATTCTAACCATCAGAGAATCAGGTGTGGTACTGAGAGGTGAGGGCCAAGGATTAAATGGCACTGTGCTTCATGCTAATCTACGTCTTGAACATAGTATTATTAGTCTTGTGGGCCCGAGTAGTATCAGTAGAGATTTTGAATCTGAACAGCGGATTACTACTGAATATGTTCCAGTAGGTTCTTATTCCTTTGAGGTAGAAGATGCTTCAGATTATCAACCTGGAGATAATATTGTTGTCACTAGAACACCCAACCAATTCTGGGTAGACGAATTAGAAATGGATACGGAACCGCTTTGTGCTGGGAAAAGTGGTTGCAGTGGCTGGACTCCCGACTCTTACACTATAGATCACGAACGAAAGATCACCGCCATTTCAGGTGACACAATTACTATTAATATACCTATAGTGGATGTGATGGAAACACCATATGGTGGTGGGTCTATCACTAAAGTAACATCATCTAGACGTATTAGTCTATGTGGTGTAGAAAATATGAGAATCCAATCATTCTATGACAGGAATACAGATGAGTCTCACGCATGGACAGCCATTAGGCTAGACGATACAGAGCATTGCTGGGTCAAGCAAGTCACAGGCCAATACCTGGCCTACAGCACTGTCAATATAGAAGATAGCAATTATACAACTGTCCAAGATTGTGCCTATATCGAGCCTAAGTCAAACATCTCAGGAGGAAGAAGGTATCCCTTTGCCATACAAGAAGGCATCGGTAATCTTTTTCAAAGATGTTATGCAGAGAATGGTCGTCATGATTTTGTGACAGGTTCTAGGGTCACCGGACCAAACGTCTTTTTGGATGGACTGGCAGAGAGAGTAAATTCAGATATTGGACCACATCATAGATGGGCTACTGGGACCCTTTTCGATAACCTTCGAGGTGGATCTACTAGGGTTTGGAATAGAGGCAACTCAGGATCTGGACATGGCTGGTCCGGTGCTCAGACAATGTTTTGGAATATAGAATCTTATGGTGGTGAGTTTAGAGTAGATAGTCCACTTGGGGCTATAAACTGGGGGATAGGTTGTATCGGCAGAGACCAGACAGGAGATGGCTACTGGGAAAGTTGGGGTACTCATGTGGCACCTAGGAGTCTGTATCTGCAGCAATTGAAAGAACGATTAGGTCAGGAGGCTGTGGATAATATCACTTTACCCGAACAGCAAACTGGTGATGTATATGATATGTTAGCAGCATGGGCTGGCAATGGTGATTTTGCAGATGGTGGCTTTACTGGAAACAGACCGACTGTTAGTTTCATATCTCCGACTACCATTATTGATGTGTCTGTCTGGGAAGGCGGTGATATCGAAGTAGAGGCGTCAGATCTTGATGGCACCGTCACCAGTGTGAAACTGCTTATCAATGGAGAACCTGTAGCAACAGACACTGAAGCACCCTATATATTTAGTGACCTGACAACGACCATTCAGAATGTATCTCATGAAGTGCATTACCTACAAGCGATAGTCACTGACAATGAGGGTAATACTAATCTGACCAGATTGGCTATTCTAGGTGGAAATCCTCCGCCACCACCACCCATGGAAGAAGAACCAGAAATAGAAGAACGTCTTCAAATTCGCGTCTTTCCTAATCCTACTCAAAACCAAGAATTGACCATCGAGATGAAAGAAGAAGGCTTATATACCCTAAGCATCTTTGACTCGCAGGGAAGGAAGGTAGATGAGCTAATCTTTGAGGGTATTGATTATCACTATATCGGCAGAAATCTGACTGATGGTATCTATATTCTGCAAATTCAAGACAGCGAATCAGTCCTCTTCATAGACAAATTCATGATATTATAATTGGTGTAGTTTTCCACATTCTGCAATCCATTAGTTGTCTGATAATATATAGGCCGTAATATTTTTACGTGAATGTCTACAATTAACGAACATAATATTTCCTTATTAGTGAAGATTTTGTCTACTTTTAAATTGGTTGTCCAATTTTAGGGTGGGCGATTGAATTTGTAGGTAAAATCACCAATTTGGGGGCATGTAAAGTCATTTCCGACCCTGACATCTCATTTTAGAAGAATAATTTAACTAGATATCGAAGGTATCTAGTCACCAAGAATAATGTATTACAGTTAAAGAACTGTACTTGAATTTCGAATCAAAAAAAAACTATTTACTTTTTTTTAAACAACTATTAATGAATTATTTACAAGATTTTATAAAGCAAAACATAAGATCCCTAGGATTCTTTGTTCTGTTTATCTGCTTGACTTCTGTAAGTGCAACTGCACAGCAGGTCATCAGTGGTAAAGTCCTTGATGCTGTCGGTGAATCCTTGATTGGAGTCTCTGTTCTTGTTCAAGGCACTGATGTAGGTACTATTACCGATATCGATGGCAGCTTTAGCATTACAGCTGCTCCTGACGATGTATTGGAGGTTTCATACGTGGGTTATAAGACCCAAACCATTCCAGTAAATGGACAATCTAACGTCAGTGTTACTTTAGGTGTAGATGCTGAGGTATTAGACGAAGTGGTTGTCATTGGATATGGAACTGTACAAAAGAGTGATGTCACAGGAAGTGTATCCTCTGTAAATTCAGAGGAATTACAGGCATTTCCATTATTGAATGCTGGTCAAGCCCTTCAAGGCCGAGCGGCTGGAGTAGTGGTTCAGACTCAGAATGGTGGTGAGCCTGGTGCAGACATTAGTATTCGAGTAAGAGGTAATTCTTCACTGAATGCCAGTAGTGATCCACTTGTTGTGGTAGATGGCTTCGTGGGAGCAGCATTCCCTCAACAAAATGACATTGAATCTATCGAGATATTAAAAGATGCGTCTGCCACTGCGATCTATGGATCAAGAGGATCAGGAGGTGTCATCTTGGTGACGACCAAAAGAGGTAAGTCTGGAAAACCAGTCGTAGAACTAAATTCTAGTTATTCGGCTCAGCAGACAACCAATAGACTCGACTTGTTAGATGCAAATCAGTTTGCTCAGTATCAAAATCAGATTCGTTCGAATGCGGGTGATGCACCTTATGCACAAGGTACAGAGAATACTGACTGGCAAGACGAAATTTACAGAAATGGAAATACTCAGAATTACCAGTTATCTGTTTCAGGTGGTGGTGAACATGTCAACTATTATATTTCTGGTACTTACTTTGATCAAGAAGGTATAGTTGTTAATTCTGACTTTGAAAGAATTCAGTTTTTAGCAAATGTAGATGCAAGGGTCAACGACAGAGTGAAGATTGGTTTAAATAGTGTTGTAAGCCGAAGTGATCAAGATGGGGTCTCTACACAATCAACTGGTAGCGATGCTATTGGGTCTGTGAATGGCGGAGGTGACGATGTCGTTTCCTTGGCTTTCAGATTTACACCTGATGTATTCAGATTTAATGAGCAAGGAAATTTCTCTCAAAATACAGTCGGAGATGATATAGAAAATCCATGGGCTGTGGCGACACAGATTTCTAACAATACGCAATCAGATAATTCAAGAACTAATCTGTATGCAGATATAAAAATATTGGAAGGTCTGAATTTCAAAACCACCCTGGGGTACAGAACTCAAAATAGCACGGAAAGATATTTCAAGCCACAAACTTTTGTGCTTTCTCAAGGAGGTGCATTTTTAGAGAATGTGACAAGAACAGGGTTACTTAATGAAAATTACTTAACCTATACTACACCAGTAGGATTTGGAAATTTAACCGCTACGGCTGGTCATTCATACCAGAGAAATACGACAGAAGGTTTCGAGGCGGGCGCAAGAGAATTATTCAGCGATGTCTTTACAACCAATAATTTAGAGCTTGGCCAGATAGACCAAAGAACTGTAGATTCTCGTTTCTCTGAGTCAGAAATCGAATCAGTATTCGGTCGTCTTAATCTAGACTGGGCTGATAAGTACCTTATCACTGCTACCGTTCGTAGAGATGGTGCATCCAACTTTGCCGCTAATAACAGATTTGCAATATTCCCTTCATTTGCAGTGGGATGGAAGGTGTCAAGAGAAAATTTCTTATTAGATCACAGTACAATATCTAATCTTAAACTAAGAGCTAGTTGGGGACAAACAGGTAACCAGGCTATTGGACCATTTGAATCTTTATCTGTTTTCAATGTGCAACCACCTGCAGATGTAGATGGTGCTTTTGGTGTAGAACTGGCTCGTGAAGCTAACCCAGATTTAAAGTGGGAGACATCGACTCAGACAAACATTGGTGTTGATTTAGGTTTATTCCAAGATAGAATCACATTGAGTGCAGACTATTATAACATAGATACAGATGATTTATTAGCTATAGATAGAGCATCTAACTTCTTTTTAGGAACGACTGATTTAGATGTTCTTAGAAATGTAGGTTCTCTAAATAATAGTGGATTTGAGTTATCTCTGACCTCGAATAATATCAATAGAAATGGTTTTAGATGGACTACTGGTCTTAACTATGCACGAAACAGAAATGAAGTTGTAGAATTATCAGGTGGGACAGAGCAAATAGCTAGTGGTGCGCCAGGCTACTTCTCTGGTGCGACGACTTATATACTAAGAGAAGGCGTTCCAGTAGGTCAATTTTGGGGATTACAGTATGAAGGAGTATATCAGGGTGGTGACATTCCTGCAGGCACAGCCTTAGAAGCTAGATCTTTCGATGGTGACGGTAATGCAATACCTGGAGAGCCATTGTTTGCTGAAGTAGCAGATGAAGAAGGCAACTTTAATGGATTGATAGACGACAATGACAGACAGATTATTGGTGATCCTAATCCTGACTTTACGTTTGGAATAACAAATACGGTTTCATATAGAAATTTTGATTTCAATGTCTTTTTCCAAGGAGCTGTAGGAGGAGATATCTTTAACCTGACTGCTATTCAGTTATACAACGGTGACAGTAACAGTGTAACGGATATATTAAATTCATGGACACCAGATAATACAGATACAGATATACCAAGAGCAGCTATCAGAGGTAGAGAAAGATCTTCACGTTTTGTGGAAGATGGTAGCTATGTAAGACTTAAGAATATAGCATTAGGCTATACTTTGCCTACAACATTATTAGATAAAGCAGGCATTGGTTCAGCTAGAGTTTCTATCAGTGCTCAAAACATACTTACTTTCACCAACTATTCAGGCTTAGACCCAGAGGTAAGTTACTTTGGAAGTGGCGGTGAAAGCAGAGGTGATGATAATGTCGTCATCGGACATGATTTCGGCAACTATCCGAACCTCAGATCTGTTACAGTGGGACTTAATTTAAGATTCTAAATCACTATTTAAAAGACTAACAAAATGAAAATTTTTAAATATTTATTCACGCTGGTACTTGCATTCTCTGTTGTAGGATGTGCGGACTTAGAAGAAGATGCGAGAAGTCAGTTGGAGCCAGGTGAAAGAAGTCTAGATTTGGAGGGTGTAGAGACGACAATTGCAGGTACATATGGCCACCTTGATGCAAGAGCATTTATGTCCAGAGCACTGGGCTTAGTAAC
>CAZIMH010000152.1:0-7190 GCA_964540155.1 uncultured Saprospiraceae bacterium | reverse complement strand
AAAGACAATTACGTTCTTATCTCTCCACCTTAATCGCATAAACTCAATCATCTCCTTGATCACTTGCTCGCCCTTACAAACCCCACATCAGGAGCCAGCCAAGTTTCTCCCCCTTAGTTTTCCACACACCTTGCATTTCTCCTTCCTATGCTGCATATTTGACTGATATATCGGCAATATAATGTCGATAATATCAACATATCTCTGAATTCAGTACCGCAGAGAGTCCATTTTTATTAAGTCTGAAGTTTTTCATGGCACTAGCGCTAGGGCTTTACTCCCCCCGCTATCGTGACTTTGGAGACTTCACAACCTAGAACCTATTCACCTTAATAGCCACACATATTATTCTTTTAAGTACGGGACCTTGTCTCCCGACCAACTGGCTGAGGCGGCGGCAGAGCAGGGGATAGACACCCTTGTACTTACAGATATCAACAATACCTCCTGCAGTTATCAGTTTGTAGAAGCTTGTAAGAAGCAGGGTATCAAGCCAATTTTGGGTATAGAATTCCGGACGGCCCAGCGGCACACCACAGAGAATAATCCTGTAACAGTCTTCAGTATCAAAGATGCCGCTTTCGCCTATGTGGCGATTGCCAAGAATAAAGAAGGCTGGAAAGAAATCAATGACTGGCTCACCAAGCATTCTCTAGAGAATAAGCCCATTCCGCCCGAGGCACCAGAATTCCATCATGCCTACGTCATCTATCGCAAGCTACCTAAGCCCATCGCCACCCTGCGAGCTAATGAGTATATCGGTGTTCGTCCCACCGAGGTCAATCATCTCTTCTCTTCTTATCTCAAAGATCATCAGGAGAAGCTCGTCGTCTTTGCACCGATTACTTTTCTAGATGATACGGGACATAAGACCCATAAGCTGCTGCGCTGTATCGATCTTAATATTGTACTAGGTAAGCTGGATGCAAAGCACTGCGCCAAAGGCTCTGAGAAAATATATACGCCAGAGGCATTGCGACAGATGTTCCATGCCTACCCACAAGTTGTCAAGAATACGCAGACGCTGATAGACAGTTGTCAGATATCCTTACACGCCACCTCGCTGAATAACCGACAGACATTTACAGGTAGCCGAGCAGGTGATATGAAGCTACTGACTAAGTTGGCTATTAATGGCTGCATACGTCGCTATGGAGAACGGCACCGCCGCTCGATGGAGCGAACCCGAAAGGAACTAGACGTCATAGAGAAGTTAGGCTTTGCCGCTTACTTTCTCATCACTTGGGATATCATCAGGTATGCACATACGGCAGGTTATCACCATGTAGGGCGGGGGAGTGGTGCCAATTCTATTGTGGCATATAATCTGTATGTCACTGATGTAGACCCAATAGACCTTGACCTCTACTTTGAGCGATTTATCAATCCTCACCGAACCTCCCCGCCAGATTTTGATATTGACTTCTCTTGGGATGAGCGGGATGATGTCACCGATTATATCTTTAAGCGATATGGCAAAGAGCATACGGCCTTACTCGCCACATATAATACCTTCAAGGGTAAGTCTATTATCAGAGAGCTGGGCAAGGTACTGGGCTTACCCAAGGCGGATATAGACGTCATCGTCAATGAACCCTATGCCACAGATAGGCACCATCCCTTCGCCAAGCACATATTTAAGTATGGAAAGCTCATAGAAGGATTTCCTAATCATCTCTCTATCCATGCAGGCGGTATACTTATCAGTGAAGAGCCACTCAGTTACCACACGGCATTGCAGATGATGCCGAAGGGTTTTGCGGTGACCCACTTTGATATGTATGGCGCGGAGGATTTGGACTTTCATAAGTATGATATATTGTCTCAGCGTGGTCTTGGACACATAAAGGATGCCGTTACCCTCATAGCTCGTAATCAGGGTAAGGCGGTGGATATCCATGATGTAGATGCCATCAAGCAAGATTTGCCTGTCCGCAAGCAGCTTAAGAGTGGACATTGTATCGGTTGTTTCTATATAGAATCGCCAGCGATGCGAGGCTTGCTAACCAAGCTGCGCTGTGACAATTATACGTCTCTCGTAGCGGCGAGTTCTATTATAAGACCTGGAGTGGCTAAGTCAGGGATGATGCGAGAGTATATACATCGCTTTCATAATCCAGAGTCCTTTACGTATATACATCCAATCTTTGAGGAGCACCTAGGAGAGACTTATGGCGTGATGGTTTACCAAGAAGATGTGATGAAGATTGTCCACCACTTTGCAGGTCTTGATTTGGATGAGTCGGATGTCTTACGGCGTATTATGTCTGGTAAGAAAAAGTCATCGGATACCTTTCGAGAATTACAAACTAAGTACTTCCGCAATTGCCAGCAGCGAGGATATCCAGAATCTTTGGCGCAGGAGGTATGGCGACAGGTGGAGAGCTTTAGTGGCTACTCTTTCTGCAAGGCCCATTCAGCGAGTTTTGCAGTAGAGTCCTTTCAGAGCCTTTATCTCAAGACCTATTATCCACTAGAGTTTATGGTGGCAGTTATCAATAATTTTGGTGGCTTCTACTCTACAGAAGTCTATGTACACGAGGCCCGCATGTGTGGCGCCCAGATAGAAGCCCCTTGTATTAATCACAGCACTTACCTTACAAGTATATATGGAGAAGAAATCTATATTGGGTTTGTCCATATATCTTCACTAGAGAAGAAGGTGGCCATCCAGATTATACATGATAGACAGGATAATGGCAGTTATACGAACATGCAAGATTTTGTGAGTCGAGTAGATATCAAGAAAGATCAGCTGGAGCTCCTCATTCGCATAGGCGCTTTCCGATTTACGGGTATGAATAAGTATGAGCTGATGTGGGAGAAGAATGCCGTACATAATCCTGAAGTCAAACATAATGGCAGCGGCCATTTATTTGGTATCGAGTCAGAGGATTATGCCTTGCCGGTATTGCAGGAGGCTAGACATGAGCAGGCCTTCGATGAGATAGAGTTGTTGGGTTTTCCACTTTGTTCTCCATTCGAGTTGCTGGAGACGGATTTCCGTGGAGACATCCGAGCGAAGCATATGAAAACCTACATGCACAAGCGGGTGAGAATGATTGGCTACTTTGTCACACGTAAGAATGTCACTACCGTCAATCGTAAGTTGATGAATTTTGGTACGTGGATAGATAGCGAGGGCCGATTTTTTGATACGACACATTTTCCGCCTAGCCTGGCTCGATATCCTTTTAAAGGCAGGGGCTGCTATCTGATAGAAGGAAAGATTGTAGATGATTTTGATTTTCCGAGTATGGAAGTGGATAGGATGGAGCGGTTGCCGTATGTGAGAGATGAGCGGTATTGATGAGCAAAAAATGTCTCCTCCTGATTTCATGAAATTAAAAAAGCCACTCCGCAATGGAGTGGCTCATTTGTTATCTTACCTGAATCCAGATATTAACCTAACAAGTTCTTAGCCTTGTTTAGAAGGTCACCTGCACCACCTGGAATAAGCTTGGTAAGTGCATCAAGATTAAATTCTGAATCCGCTGCATCAGTGGATTGAAATTTATCTTTTAGACTATTGATTAAATCTGGTGTTGTGTTTGCTGCTTCAGCTTCAGCTTCTTCTGCTGACATACCTTTAGCTTGTAATGTTTCAGCCATTTTAGCTTTTGCTTCTGCAAAGATGCCATTGTTAGCAAAGTCACCACCTGAGAATAATTCTTTCACTTGTTCTGCATTGCCTCCAGCAAGTTTTGACTGTAGGATACCCATAATGCCGCTTGCGCCTTCTTGCGCAGCTGCTTCAGTTGCTGCAGCACCTAATGAGTTAGAAGCCATTTTGGTCACCAATCGTTGGATAGCCATTCTTTTTAATGTATCAAACATATTATCTAAGATATTTTAAGAATAATGTAATATCATTTAGACGTCAGACATTTGAATAGTCACCTATAGCAATCCATAATCAAGTGTTAATTCGACACAATGAGGGAAGAGACTTACATCTTTACATCTGCAGTAACTTACTGACTACTTTTGTCCATATTTTGAGAGCTACACACGGTAATTTATGAGTTAGCTATATCTTAGTACAGTAGTCCTTAGTTTTAACTGATTTATTTCACTCTATGATTTGTGATAAGAAATATTTTCTGCCCCTGTTTTTCCTCACCGTGCTCTATTATTCCTGTAAAGTCACGGAATTTCCTCTACAGCAGAATTTCCCCAAACCTGTAGATACAAGCACCCGCCCGACGAATCAGCAGGTAAAGAAAGTATACGATATAGGTGGTGTAAAGGCTGATAATACCTTTGATGGCGCTAGGATGAATGGTTTTACCCAGGTCAATGACTCCACCTTCAGCGTCACTATTCTACCAGAGAATGAACCGATAAACAAGTCACCGCACTTCGCCTTTGCACTAAGTTCTGAAACACCAAGAGATATTCATCTCCAGATAGACTATGGGGAATACAAGCACAGATATTATCCAAAGCTAAGTCATGACTTAGAGAATTGGGTGCCTATAGATAGCATGAGATTCGACACCTTGACGTCTGGCAATGTGGCTAATCTTAGATTGGCCTTAGACAATAGACCACTATATATTGCGGCTCAAGAAATCCATGATTCGCAGCATACGGCTGACTGGGTGGCGGCACTCACAGCTAAGTATACCGATGTTCATTCAGGGATTGCGGGCCAGTCCACTTTGGATAGGCCGATACACTACATGGATATATCCGATGGCCCAGTAGAGGATAAGCCAGGCGTATTGATTCTCAGCAGAACACATCCGCCGGAAATAAGTGGCTATATGGCGATGGAAGCGTTTGTAGAACGCTTGTTAGAAGATGATCAGCTAAGCATCGCATTCAGAAAAAAATACCGAGTACTCGTCTACCCACTCATTAATCCTGATGGAGTAGACCTAGGATATTGGCGGCATAATGTGGGTGGCATAGATCTTAATCGAGATTGGTCCACCTTTCAGCAACCAGAAACCAAAGTGGTTGCCAGACACATTTCTACGGAAGTAGATAGGCACAATAATGACATCGTCATGGGCTTGGATTTTCATTCTACCCAAGAAGATGTCATCTATACACATACACCTAATCGGCAATCACAAATCTATCCTTTCAAAGATCTCTGGATAGAGAGTCTGGAAACAGCTGGATATGGACCCAATGAGGAAGCCTATGATCTTAGTACACCGATGACCAAGGGGTGGTTTTATTTAGCGTTTGATGCAGAAGCCATTATCTACGAAGTAGGAGATGAGACAGATAGAAAGTATCTAAGAGAAAAAGCCCGTTTTGCTGCTAGCGAGATGATGAAATTATTAGTCCTTAGATAATGAGTAACACAATTAAATTCAAAACCATAGTAGGCGCACTTAAGAATAATGTCTATTACGAACATATCTTGGTGCCGGCAAAAATTCATGACAAGTTAGCTAAAGATGGTAATCGCCGAGTATTATGTTCTGTAGAAGGTCATGAAGCCTTTCCTGCAGGACTAATGCCAGATGGAGATGGCAATTATTTTATCATTTTGAATAAGGCACGGATGAAGGCCTTCAAATTATCTATGGGGCAATCTATCAGTGTAACACTGGAGAAAGACACCAGCAAGTATGGCATGCCAATGCCAGAAGAATTCGAAGAGGTGCTGTCAACAGATCTAGATGGACAAAAATATTTCGAACAACTAACGGATGGGAAAAAGCGTAATTTAATCTACATGGTCGCCAAGGTGAAGAACGTAGATCTCAAAGTTACCAAGTCTCTAATCATTCTCGATCATCTTAAGGCCAATGAAGGTAAATTGGATTTTAAGCTACTCAATGAGGCCATGAAACTTAAGAATAGAAAGTATTAAAAGACAGGCTCTGATCTAGTAGTAACAAGGAGAATGGTTCTGAGGCATCGATTCCTAAAACGCTATTCGACTCAGAATTAATTTTTTTAAATCAGTTGAATGATTTTAAATAAAATTAGTGACCATCCAAGTATCTGAGTTGCCATATTCTACTTATCATTATATATGGAAAAGACATTAACAGGAAAGACCGCATTGGTATGTGGAGGCTCAGGCGGATTGGGCTATGGTGCCGCATCAGAAATGGCTCGCCTAGGCGCTAAGATAATATTGGTGGCTCGTAATGAGTCCAAGCTGCAAGAAAAGCTTGCCACGCTTAAAGAGATAAATGATATCGACCATCACTACGTCGTCTGTGATTTCAATGATATGGATCAGGTACACTCGACTTTCAAAGACTTGGTTTCTAATCAGGCCATACATATCCTCATCAACAACTGTGGTGGCCCAGCTCCTGGCCCTTTACTCAAAGCCAAAAGCGAAGACCTACTAAAGGCATTCCAACTGCATATCATTGCAAGTCATGAGATTACTAAGTATGTAGTGCCAGTGATGCAAGCGGAAGGCTATGGTCGTATCATCAATATTGTATCTACCTCTGTGCGACAACCTATTATGGGCTTAGGAGTATCTAATACAATCAGAGGCGCAACGGCAAGCTGGTCCAAAACCTTATCCCTCGAATTAGCGGCCTCCGGCGTCACGGTCAATAATATCCTACCCGGTGCAACTAAGACGGATAGACTTACAAACATCCTAAAGTCCAAACAAGAGAAATTGAATATTTCAAAAGAGGAAGCAGAGAATAATTATCTCTCACAAATTCCAATGGGCAGATTTGCCGAAGTAGAAGAAGTCTCTAAGACAATTGCATTTTTAGCATCCCCAGGTGCGGCGTATATTACTGGTGTCAGCCTGCAAGTGGATGGGGGAAGGATTAAGAGTATCTAGTCTAAGGAGTAGGGGTATGATTAAGGGTCTAAGGTCTATGGAGTAAGGTAAAAGGCTTAGGGTATTATTTAGAGGTGCATCTGGTCACGGTACAAGGTGCATCGGGTCATGGTATAGAAGAAATGAATAGTTATAAAAGAGAAGGTCATTTTGAGGAAGGCAATGAGTCTAGATAGTCGAGGTTTCAACCTCGATTCTATTTGCTTGTCATAAATAAGCGATAACCATAAGACTAAATGCAATTTGTGAATAGCTAAGCTATTAGAGAAGCGTAGATTAATCGAGGTTGCAAACCTCGACTATCGGAGCTTTAGCTTTATGGATATTTGAACAATATCTTTTTGACTCTAAGTCCTTTAGAAAGTGCCCCAGAAAGGAATCGAACCTTCACGCCCATACGGAC
>CAZIMH010000151.1:0-7308 GCA_964540155.1 uncultured Saprospiraceae bacterium | reverse complement strand
CATTTGGCGTGTATGGATATTTTGGCAATGGCTCAGCTTACTATAGCTGGGTACATATCGATGATATTTGCGAGATTATAGCACAGTGTATTATAGATAAATCCTATGCAGGCACCTATAATGCCACGGCCCCACAACCTGTAACGATAAAGACCTTAGTCCACGCCATGAAAAAAGCCAAGGCAGGATTTGGACTGTCTGTCCCAGTGCCCAGTCTAGCACTGAAGCTGATGCTCGGTGAGATGACGCAAATGCTGACAGATAGCATGAGAGTAGAACCGACAAAGCTTAATCATCAAGGTTATCGATTCCTTTACACAGATCCCGAGGTGGCTATTCGAGATATTCTATCAAGGAAAGTGTAGCGCTTAGTCCTGAAAAACTTCAATGTTTTTCTGAGCCATCACCAGGTCTGTAAACTTACCTTTGAATCTGGTTGCTTTCACTAGATGATTATCTATCCAATGATAGTTGCCCCCACGCGGCTTGCCCATCAACATGCCGTGATATTTAAATCCGTGTTTATTTAACCAGGTTTCAGTGACTTCCCTATGCGCTTCTGTTCTAGAGGTAAAAAAAGTAATAATGTGACCTTCATCATACCACTTATTGAGAATTTCTAGCGCATCCGGGTACAGCTCAGCCGTTACCATTCTTTCTGGCTCTTCATTAGGGATGTCATCACAAATAGTCCCATCTATATCGATGAGGAAATTCTTGGTGTCGTCTGCTAATACAGGGCTTAGCGCATTACCATTCTTATCCTTCAGTTCGTTAAGTTGCTTGCTCATATTAAGTCAAGTTTATTTATCTAATTCTATATATGTTAAAGGATTTACTGGCGCCCCTTTGTGCCATAGCTCGAAGTGCACATGGGGCCCACTACTGTGGAGTCCTGTATTGCCAATAATTGCTATCGCTTCTCCGCCAGATACCTTCTCTCCAATATTCTTTAATAATTTGGAATTATGCTTATACACTGAGATCAAATCATTGTCATGCTGAACACTTATCGTGTTACCTGTATTTGCTGACCAATCTGCATTGACAACCACTCCATCCAGGACACTTTTTATCGGGCTATCTTTTTCAGCGACAATGTCTACGCCAAAGTGTTTTCTTTCATTATCAAAAGCAGAACTGACGGTGCCACTCAGCGGACTATAAAAATAATAGTGATCCAGAGCGATGTCTAGTGTGGATGGCTGAGCACCCATCTTGCCACCACTCGCTTCCTCTAGGCTAGCCAAATCTGATATTTTGGTTCCTGAGGGATTGAGCATATTTTTTAGTCCATTGGTGTAGATTCTTTGCGCATTGAGCTCATCTTCCAAGGATTGAAGCTTAGCATTGATTTCCACATAAGTTCTATTATTAGTAATATCAGCATAGCCAGGCACTAGATACCTCAGTGGTGTAAATGATATGAGCAAGGCAGTCAGGAGACTAGAGGTCAGGAAAAACAGAATGAGGCCAATGACAATCCCCGACTTCGTCACCTTTGTCGTACGGATTTCCGCTAAGGTGTCATCATCGTAGACGACAATACGGTATTTGTCTGAGCGGTTTTTACTATGTTTTTCTGTTAAGTCCGCCATTTTTAATTCTCAAGTATGAGGAATGTGAAAAATAGGAACAAAGCTAAAACCTTCGTGATAAAGCTGCTATAACTGTCTTAATATAATTTCATTACAGAAAAATGCATTTATACACTACTGATTATGAGTTATTTATATATTACAGATAGGCGGCTTAATGGTTCGTCACAACATCCCTTCCAAATTTGCATTTTCTTTGTACAAGATTTAACCAATGAGGACGTTTATAGTCCTGGAGAATCTCTACATCCTGATATAATATAGAAGACTGATAAATCGTTTGTTATCAGTACATTATATCGTGCAGTATGAATGCTCCTATGCATAATACATATTCATAATTTGACGAGTTTAATATTTTGAAGAAAGCAATACAATTTCTAGGGATAATTATTACCCTTTCGTTATGTATCAGTTGTTCTACAACGAGATCTAAGGACGAGATTAAGGGATTTAAGAAATTCTACCATAATACCACTTCCAAGTACAATGGCTATTTCAATGCCAAGGAGATCATGAACTTAACAGAGCAGGAACTGGATGCTGCCGTAGACAACAACTACAACAAGATATTACCAGTCTATGCTTCCGTGGAGTATGATAATCCGACAGCCATAGCGCCCCAGATGGATAAGGCGATAGAGAAAGTGATTACCGTAGCTACTATTCATGATGCTGGTAATTATGTGGATGATTGTTATGTACTGATGGGTAAAGCACAATATCTAAAACAAGATTATGCTTCTGCGGAGGAAACATTTCAGTTTTTCGAAGAGGAGTTCGACCCACTCAATCCATATGGTAGAGAATACTCTAAAGCTAAACTGAAAAGGAAATCTGCAAAAGAGGTAAAAAAGGAAAGAGACACTGCTAGAAAGGAAAAGGATAAAGAAAGGAAGGAAGCGGAGAAGGAAAGAGATGAAAAAAGGAAAGCGGAACAGAAAGCAAAAGAAGCTGAGAAAAAACTGAGAGAAGAGCGGTCAAGGAGAGGTAAAAAGAAGAAGACAAAAAAGTATAAGACAAGAGAGGAAAGAAACGCAGCATTAGAAAAAGAGAAAGCAGAGCTGGCTAAGCAAACTGAGATTCCGACTGATAGCATGACGAAGGAGGAACGCGAAGCTAAAAAAGCAGTGGAAGAAGCTGCTGAAGAGGCAAGGAAAGAAAAGGAAAGATATGAGAAGGAAAAGGAAAAACTCAAAAAGGAAGAAGAAGAGGAGCAAGCAAAATTAAATAGACCACAAGGTGAAGGCGGCGTCTTTAAGAATAGAACGGCTTTTTATAACGGACTATATTGGTTGGCAAGGACGTATCTAGAAACCGAGCGATTTTCATCTGCAAGAAACATCGTAGAGCGACTGGAAACGACAGCATTTTTGGACGAAGGCGTTTCGGATAAGCTACCAGCTGTCAAAGCACATATGCATATGAAGTTAGGGGAGTTTGATAATGCACTCGTAGAACTGGATCAGGCAATAGATGTAGAAAATGACAAGAGATTGAAGGCCAGATATGCCTTTATCAAAGGTCAGATATATGAGTATCAAGATAATACGGCACTGGCCTATACAGAATATAAAAGAGCAAAAAAGTTTAGTCCTGAATATGAGATGAAGTTCAATGCTGAACTTAATGAGCTAAAACTTTCGTATAAAACAGGACAAACGACTCTGGATAAGGCGTTGGCCCGATTGGATAAGATGTCTGTAGATAGAAAGAATGTCAATTATGGGGATCAAATATATTTTACTAGGGGAGAAATGAAGTTGGCCTCTGGAGATGTAGATGGTGCTATAGCTGACTTTAATGAAGCCTTGGCTTCTTCTGGCGGTAATAAGAATGTCAAGAATGAAGCGTATTACAAATTAGCGGAGCTACTCTTTGCACAAGGATATTATGCCAAAGCAAAGAAGAATTATGATGAGGTGCTGAAACATATGGCACTCACAGATGATAGACGTAGACAGGTCAAAAGACTTTCTGAAAACTTAACCGGGATAGCTAGAAATATAGAAATTGTAGAACGTCAGGATAGCTTATTAAAGATCAGTCGATTATCTGATGATGAACTCAAAGAATTAGCAAGAGAAGCCATAGCCAATAATGTGGTTCAAGAACCGACTACTAGCAAAGATCCGTTCTCTAATAGAGAGAGCAATGTCTTCGCTTCTGGCGCAAATAGACAAGCAGGATTTGGCAGCAGTAGCTTTTTTGCCTATAACCAACAGGCAGTCGTAAAAGGGAAGGTAGACTTCAAACGTTCATGGGGTGATAGAATCTTAGAAGACAATTGGAGACGATCACTGAGAGCGGATGCTGGATTACTGGGTGATGATTTGATAGAAGATGAGAGTCCTGAAGGTATACAAGTCACAGATCAGCAGATAGAAGAATACCTGAGAGATGTGCCCACAACGGATGCAAAGAGAAATGTCGCCAGTGCTAAGATAGCAGATGCCTTATTTAATCTAGGCGTGCTCTTTAGAGACAGACTTCAGAACTATGACAAATCTATAGAAGTACTGGACAGATTGATTAATGAGTTTCCTTCTTACGATAAGAGAGACGAAGCGTTGTATTATCTATACAGATCACATCAGGAAAAGAATAACAATATCCAGGCGACACAAGTGCTTAATAAATTGAAGTCAGAATTTCCAGATTCTAAGTTTACCAAATTAGCGCTAGACCCTAACTTCTCGAAGAAAATGAGAAGTAGTGAAGCCACAATCGCGGCCTACTATGAGAGAAGCTTTAAGTTGTTCGATAATGGACAGTTTGAGGCGGTGATAGAAAGGTATAATGAAAAAGCAGCACTCTTCCCTAATGACGATTCTTATGATGCTAAGTTTGATTTGTTATTGGCGATGAGTTATGGCTCCACTCAGGGTAAACAGCAGTACATCAAGCAGCTGGAGAACCTGGTCAGAAAGCATAAGAATACACCAGAAGAAGTCAAGGCCAATGAAATTCTTAGATTCCTGAAAGGAGACCAAGAAGCCTTTGATGATATCTTGTATGATGAAGCGCTGGAAGACTTTGTCTTAGAAGATGACAAGTTGCACTACATATTTGTCGTGGTCTATAATAAAGACCAAAGGCAACTCCAGGATATCAAAATTGCGATGTCTGATTACAATAAGAAATACCACAGAAGAGATAATCTTAACATCTCAGATATAACCTTGAATCCAGATGTAGGGTCACAGGTTATTATTGTAAGGTCTTTTAAGAAAGGAAAGGATCAGGCATTAAACTACTACAAAGGGGTACTGAATAACAGAGACGAATTTGTGATCAGACAAAATGGTGTAGAGGATGTAGAGAAGGTGGAGTTTGATATCTACGCAGCGACGCAAAAGAATTATCGAGAGGTCATAAAGCAGCGATCAGCAGCTAAGTACAGACAATTCTTTAGCAAGCATTATATCGACCTCAATTAAGTAGGGGTGATTTTGTCATCCTTAGGCCGACCTTCAAGTAAAATTTTTAGACGAGAGTGAAGTGTCTCATACAGTTGGTGTACACGACGATGCTGGTAATATCAGCCATTACGTGTCTCCATTCTCAGACTGATTTTTCAAACGATATACCCCAGTTTGCTCAGCTTCGCAATGAGCTACTTTCAGCTAACCCTATCAGTCCGTCAAAAAATGGAAAAAGTCTTTTGCTCTTATAAAGTTGGTTTGATACGGGCATATTAAAAGTGATAAACTTTTCTGGAAAGTTTTTCACATAGTCTTGGTCGTACACGAATTGATATTCTCCATTCTCTTCTTCACTAAGTATCCCAGCTTTTTCATTGTTATACTTTACTATTGCCTTTCTCATAGTCTTTAATATTTACTGGCTGTAGTATATGACCAAGCATTATTAGAACTTGATTTACCTTAGACATACTTAAATTTTCTTTTCCCTGTTCAATCTTTCTCACTACGGTAAGCCCAACTCCAGCTTTTTCAGCAAATTCTACCTGAGTAAGCTTCAACTTCTTCCTTCTCTTTTTTAACAAACTGTGGTAACTGGTTCATGTTTTATATGTCTTTGCGTATAATTTCTTTTTAATCGCTGCCAATTATATGCATTTACATATAAATGCATTAGAATCTAAATAAATATATGTTTAAGCATATAATATTATGTATCAGAAAAGATCATAATCTATTACAAATGAAAAGGCTGCATTTCAAGGAGAAAAAAGAAGATGTTGAAGCCCATAAGATTGGCGATTAAGGAAGAATGTGAGTTTAATATCTACTTGTTATCTGGAGGTTTTCTTTCTAAGT
Source organism: uncultured Saprospiraceae bacterium (assembly GCA_964540155.1). GTDB lineage: Bacteria > Bacteroidota > Bacteroidia > Chitinophagales > Saprospiraceae > RFSX01. Next base: position 1,427 of record CAZIMH010000151.1, on the reverse strand, counting down.
TTTTCATTAATTATTGAGAGTATTTTACCTTTTCCAATAACTCGAGAAACTTCTCGAAACTCAAAGTTCATTCCCTCTTCTAGTTTACCAGCAAAGTAATCAACTCCTATGATTCTTATTTCAGCGGTGACTTTATCTCCTGGAAATACAACTTCTCTTTCTATAAATTTTTGCATTCCTGACGTTTGCATTTCATCAAATTCGAATTTGACTTGAGGCCTATATCCAGAAAATACTGGTGTTGACCTGCCTTCACTATTGTTATTATATTCTAAGTGAGCGATAAAATCGTATTCAGAATTTTCTATATGATATTTGTTATTGTGAAAATACTCCCAAGCAAATGATTCAATTTCTCCGTCTGTTATCTCTTGATTATTTTCATTTAATAGTTTGTAGTCAGTTTGGTTGTCTCCTATTTTGGCTGCGCCGTCTAGTCCTAGTAATATTGTATAAAGTGAATCACTTAAAACGCCATTGATAACTTGGCGAATCCTTTCTCTTCCAAGCACATCTAAATTCAGGTCTTTAATTAGTTGGGTTACTTCAGAATTAGATGATTCATCGAAATACATCTTTAATAAGGAGAGTTTTTCTTTGTAGAAATCTTCAGCAAATTCTTTTGAATTCATTTTTTTTTGGTTGTTCTATTTAGTTTCCAAGTAACGTACCCGCATCCACACAATTGCCGGCTTTGGCTGCCGTGTTTTTTTATAATTCGGATTCCAAATATTCAATTACTTCTTCATTAGTCTTCGCTTCTCTATTTACGAAATTCCAATCGTAAACTATTTTTGAATATTGGTCAACGAATTTCATTTCTTCTTTTTCTTTAAGCCCAAATTCATTCATTACTGTTCTGAAAAAATCTTCGTCACTTCCCCAGTATTTCAAGAATTATTGTTTTCTTGGTCATATTGTATAATCGGCTGCTGCGCCACCGCACAAGAAATAGTGGCTAATAAAATGATAGTAGTCAAAGATGAATTCGACATGGAAGTTTCGTTTCTATAAATCAATCGTTTTGTTGATAAAGTATATTTTCTGCTAATGAGCTAAAACAAACATACATCTAGACCCTAACTCCCAATTCTACATATATATCTTATAGATCTCCACTTAAAGCTCCGTGCATTAATGTTGCTATACTAAAATAGCAATAATCACAAACAATCTCTATGTACGGAATCATAACCTCCCCAAAATTCATGATGATTTAGTAGTAGGGCTTTAGAGGGTTGCAACGGTTGCATCCTTGAGAATTAACAATCCACAAACCCATAACTACTTTCTTATATTTTCATAGGGAGTGACTTTGTTCTAATTTGAAGTCAAAAAACTAGAACCTTCTAATTCTCCTTTTATATGAAAGCATTAGCATTTTCGATTTTGTTATGCACCTTTAGTTTGTTTCTGATCGGACAACC
>CAZIMH010000150.1:0-7310 GCA_964540155.1 uncultured Saprospiraceae bacterium | reverse complement strand
GGATTATTCTTTATCTAATGTCCGGTCTTATAATCTAGAACCCAGTTATAGGTTAAATGAATTCGGCTTTAAATTAGGCTTGGCATATACACAGTATCGACAAGAGGCCAATTTTAGGACCCCAGAAGAAAATCCAACAGTTGAGTTTATTTCCCGTGATGAGTTTTCATTCTTACCATCTATATCCTATGACCCAAATGAGGATATACATCTTGAGGTTAAGGGTAGATATAATCTGTTTCTGACGGATAACTTAGATTTGTATTACAAGCCATCAATTGAGCTAGGAGTGACAGGTAAGCAATTCTTATTGAGACATAAATTAGAATTGACCCAATACATTAATTTCATGGGTGTTCGTCAATTCAGGCAGGAGCAAGATGTAAACGAGTTAGAGCCATTTTGGGATTTAGGCTTGAAGGTAAGATATAAGCTTTCAGATCAATTTGACATCTTCGTACAAGGCTCTAATTTGCTTGGTCAAGATTATTCTTTGTGGCAAGGCCAACCAGTATTACAGCAGCAAATGTGGGGAGGTTTGAAGTTCAGATTCTAGAAAATATAGGATTTCTTATTTTTTAAATCCGATACTCTCCTTTGTGAAAATATCACTTTCACTGTGTGCAATGACTTGTTTGATATCGTCATCGATAATCGTGTTATCTGATTTTTGAGAATCGTTCTGAGCACATCTGAGATTTTGGTTTTTTATGATATCTAAAACCATTTTTCTGACCTCACGAGCATTCCCGAAGTACTTATTTCGAGTTTCATACATTTCCATGACTTGTTCTAAAATCAAGTCCTTTGCAGGATTTTGTACACGATAGCCACTCTGTTCTATCATCGATAAAGAAATGGCTAATAGTTCTTCTGGACTATAATCTTCAAACTTTAACACCTTATCAAATCTAGATCTAAGACCTGGGTTAGCCTTCAGAAATACATCCATATTATCTGGATAACCCGCAGCAAATACAAAGAACTCCCCTCTGTTGTCTTCCATTCTTTTGAGAATCGTCTGTATAGCTTCATTACCATAATCACCTTGTAAGCCGCCGAAGTTACTCAGCGCATAGGCCTCATCTATGAATAGTACACCGCCATAAGCTTCATTTATTCTCTCATTTGTTTTTATAGCTGTTTGTCCTATGTATCCAGCCACCAAACCTTGTCGGTCAGTTTCTACTATATGCCCTCTCTCTAGAAGACCAAGTGCTTTGTATATTTTAGTTAGAATCCGAGCGACAGTGGTCTTCCCAGTACCTGGATTACCTACAAATACAGTATGCAGGTAGAAATTATTCAATACATCCCGTCCACTCTGTTTGTGATAATGAACGACTTCTACTAGCTCCTTGATTTCCTTTTTGATATTGTCCATGCCTATCAGCTCATCTAATTCTGCCAACGACATTTTAAGAAGTTCCTTGTCCACTGGAATCTCTGGCTTGAGCTTTTGATTCTTCAGTTGTATAGATAGAACGTCTTCTTGTTTTATCAAATTAAACTCCTTATCACTTAGTTCTGCGGGATCATCACTCAACATGATCCTCAGACCCAAATTGATTTTAGCTTTCTCTACTAGATCATATACAAATCTTGCATTTCCAAAATTGATATCTCTGTCTCTGTATGCATTAATAATGATTTCATTGAGCTTCTCTTTGGCATACTTAGAGAAGTATATACCATGGTCTGATGCAGCATAACTGGCTATTTCTATAAGCTCTTGAGGTAAGTAATCAGGGAATTCAAAGAAATGTTTGAATCTTGATTTTAATCCAGGATTGGAACTGATAAAATGGGTCATTTCCTTAGGATAGCCAGCTACTATAATTGCCAAATCACCTTCTCCGTTTGACATTTCCTTTACCAGTATCTCTACTGCTTCTCTACCAAAGTCTTTGCTGTCATCGTTAGTCCGTGCTAAGGCATATGCTTCGTCTATAAACAATACGCCTCCTCGTGCTTTAGTAATAGCAGTTTTTACCTTAGGAGCGGTCTGACCTATATATTCTCCTACTAAATCACTTCTATCTACTTCATGGACATGACCCTTAGAGAGCAAACCCATCTTTTTATATATGGCACCCATCATCTTTGCAACAGTTGTCTTACCTGTCCCAGGATTGCCTGTAAACACTGAATGGATATTAATATCATCCTCTTCTTTAAGCCCTCTCTCCTTTCTAAGTTGCAAATACTTAATATAATTTGAATGATCTTTTATCTGCTTTTTTATAGTCTTAAGGCCTATTAAACTATTGAACCGATCTACTATTTCATCGAAACTCTGGTCCAACTCTACATCTGGATGAAAAAGCACTTGTTTGTCCCCTAGAAAAAGTTGGAGTGGCCCATCGCCTTCTACGGCATCATAATCTATCTCAAAAGGAATGATACCTACCAACTTGTCCAATATGACTAATTCAGCCGTATAGTGACCATTTCTCCAAGATCCCTTGGAATTGCTCCCCCAGCCCAGCGATGTCAGAATAACGTCATCTTTTTCTCTTACTTTGACCAGTTTGGATACTTGGCCTTTGAGTTCTCTGGCTTGATTATAGAACTTGATAAATACTTCTATGCTAAAGGCAACATTTGACTTTCTCTTCTTGAAACTAAGCTCTGAGTAGATATATCTAGTTGTATCGGAAGAGAATACCTTAAGAAACTGGCGTTTGGTTTCATGTACATCTTCAAATGAGCCCTCGTATAGCCTCATGGATGATAATTCAAGCTTTTCGACCCAAAATTTGGAAATATCCTTTCCGTAATTTTCTATGTAAAAGTACTTAGTTGCTACTTTATCATCATCTATCCACGCTTCCCAATAATAAGTCCCTTTTTTCCAGAATGAGCCTTCCTTTTTATTTCCCCACCCTTCTCTGACATAGACTAAAGAATCTGATTTAGATACCTTCTTATTAAAATTCAGATTGCAAATTTTCTTTTTCTTTCCTAGTTCAAAGCAATTAAGCTGGATTTTGACATTCCAATTGGCCTCGTCAAATTGCTTGTTATAAAAGGCTAATTCCGCATAGACATACGAAGAATGTGAAGCACTAAAAACCTGTCTATATTTTTTCTGATTGTTGGCTAACCATTCAGTGGAAGCATAGACATTTAATCCCTTAAACTTGTATTTCTTGTCGTCCTTTGTTCTATCTTCGGCCATTCTTAATGCACTTATGATATATTAGTTCAACACTAAAGTAACGCAGAATAGACAATAAAATCAATCCTGTAGCAGATATCACAAGTTGTGAACCTTTTCTTTGTCTAGGATGTTACTAGACATTAACAATTTTTTTATCCTTTTATGGCCCGTATAACATTTAGATTTGAAGATAAGAACCTCGAGACAAAGGTCATAGACAATGTCGAAGTAGGACTAACTATACAGGATATAACAGAAGACCATGATATCCATCTGAATCACAATTGTGGTTGCGTTTGTGCCTGCTCCACTTGCCATGTTTATATTGAAAAAGGGATGGATAGCTTACCGGAGATTACTGATAGAGAGGAGGATTTCATTGATAGAGCCATCAATCCTACCGTAGAATCAAGATTAGGTTGCCAGTGTATTATAGAAAATAAGGACGCAGACATTGAAGTGATTATACCTGATCAATCTCAAATTATAGGGCACGAACATTAGTGGCTAATCATATAACAGAGAAAAATGAGTTTTGAAAATCTGACTAACCTTCCTATTAATTGGCCTGATCATGAGGATATTGCGATAGGTCTATATGACAAATTTGGAGACGAATTTGATGAAGGTAAAATATACCGCATTCGATTTACAGATTTACTAGATTGGGTTTTGTCAATACCAAATTTTGAAGGCAAACGAGAAGATTGTAGTGAGGGGCACTTAGAAATGATTCAAGCTAAGTGGGTGTATGAGTGGAGAGACAACCAATAAAAGACATTCGTAGATGGCATACTTTATGTCAATCCGACCGATAAATTTATTTATTATCGGTTGTACTCAAATCTTAGTCTACTACCTTTTTTTTCATTCTTCCAATATGCTGCCTGGCCAGCAATGGGTATTAGAACCTCCTAAAATCTTCATTTTTACTCTGGTTACAATGTGCATAGCCGCATCGGGATATCTCATAAATGACTATGTTGATTTCGACTCGGATATTGTCAATAGCAAGAAGCACAGATTAGAACGAAAACATGATAATTTGAGATTCTATGTCTGTATTACCTTAATAGGTTTTCTTGTGTCAGTGTGGTTTGCTTTAGATATGAACAAACCCATGTTATCTCTGATTTATGTCCTATCCGTTGCGGCATTATTCTTTTATTCTACCCATCTTAAGAAAACAGTCTTATTAGGAAATCTAGTTGTCTCATTGTTTTCTAGTGGTGTTTTAGGAATATTGTTATTTGCGGAAAATTCCTTGCTGAACCAACAGATGGAAGCGGTTAAAAGCCATATTTATTCTTCAGTTTTACTCTTTTGTCTTTTTGCTTTTCTGGTTAGTATGGTAAGAGAGATTGTGAAAGATGTAGAGGATGTCCATGGTGACAAGATAAATGGGTACAGAACACTTCCAGTTAACTATGGGATAGGTATTTCAAGAAAGATAGCTTTTGGTTTTACAGTAATAATATTAGTAATGCTACTCTATGTATTGTTCAAAGGCTTTCAGAGTTCAGACATTAGTTTAATCACATATTTGATAGGGGGGTTAATACTACCTGTCTGTCTAATCGGTTATATGTTGACCCAACCATCTTTTGAAGAAAATGCTAATCGGATAAGCAAATGGTGTAAGCTATTGATGTTATCGGGATTAATATTGCTCATTATTGTACATTGAATTTATGAAAACATACAAGCTGGTACTCGGTTCTGGATCGCCACGAAGATTTGATTTGATGACACAAGCAGGGCTCTCTTTTGTAAAAAGAGTCATAGAGGTGGATGAGTCATTTCCTATTGACTTGGAGTTAGATAGAATAGCCTTACATGTCGCTGAAAAGAAAGCTTATGCACATAAGGATTCCATGAAGGAGGATGAGCTGATTATCACAGCTGACACTATAGTTGTATATGATGGTAAAGTCTATGGAAAACCAAAGACTAAGAAAGAAGCTTTGGACACCCTCCTGATGCTATCCGACTCTATTCATTATGTGTATACAGGAACTTGCTTATATACGTCAGATGGTATCAAAAGCTTCAGTGTAAAAAGTGAGGTCAAGTTTGGAATTATAAAGCCTCAGGAAGCTGAAAAATATATTAGTGAACAGAGCCCTATGGATAAAGCCGGCTCTTACGGTATTCAAGATTGGATTGGTCAGACAAGGATTGAATGGATAAAAGGATCTTATACGAACATCCTCGGACTTCCTCTAGCACAGCTTTGGGATGCATTAAAGCAATATAATTTCCAAGGGGTTACAATTTAGTAAAGGTCATTCTAGTCCACTCTCCCCTACCAGCTTCCGATGTGAGTGTATACAATGACTGTGTATATTGGTCTAGTAAGAGTTGTCTGTCTGCTTTTAGAATACCTGAGATGATTAACAAACCATCTGGAATGAGTAAGCCATGTAAGTTTTGATATTGATTCAATAATACCTGCCGATTGATATTAGCCAAGATTATGTCAAACTTATTCTCACCTATAATGTCTAAATCTCCTTCTCGGATAAGTGTGTTGCCTTTAGCTAATCCATTTAACTCAAAATGTTCGTATGTGTTTTGGATAGCCTCCTCCTGAATATCTATACAAGTCAGTTGGTCGCATCCGGCCATTTTTGCATATACACTTAGTATCCCCGTACCACATCCATAATCCAAGACTGCTTTATCATGAAACGAAATCGATTGCATATGCTCAAGCATCATATAGGTCGTCTCATGATGACCTGTGCCAAATGCCATTTTTGGGGAAATCAATAATTCGGATTTGGCAGATGTATCAGCGGGATGGAATAATGCACGAACATAAATATCCCCTATGAGTAATGGCTTAAAGTTAGACTCCCATTCCTTATTCCAATTGACTCTCTCCTCTGATTCTATTCGCATATCCGAATCAGATACAGCTAATTTTTCTTTTAATAGAAATTTGATTTCCTCTAAATTGCCATCTTCCTTATAGATAATCAGACCCTCTTCTGTGTCTAAGATAGCATCCACGTTTGCATGATTAAGCCATGCTGAGGCAATGTCTTTTAAGTCATCTGAGATATGTACAATAAGCTTGTGAGTAGAGATTGGCATCCTAGATTGCAGTCCTTTTTTTATATGATTTTAGAGTGTTCATCATTAGAGCAGCCACTGTCATAGGCCCTACGCCTCCTGGAACCGGAGTAATAAAACTACAATTTGGTGCTACTTTGTCGAAATCCACATCTCCGACTAATCTACTGCCTCTTTTTCTTGTAAGGTCCTCTATCCTATTTATACCTACATCTATAATGACAGTACCTTCTGACACCATATCTTGAGTGACGAAAAATGGCTTGCCTAGCGCAGATATTATAATGTCTGAGCCTAAACAAAGATTTTTCAAATCTTTGGTACGTGAATGAGCTAGGGTTACCGTGGCGTTACCCATCTTGCTTTTACGACTCAGAAGAATACTCAATGGTGTTCCTACAATATTAGATCGTCCTATGACTGTAACATTCTTGCCACTTGTCTCTACACCATATCGCTCCAGCATGATTAATATACCATAAGGCGTCGCTGGCAGAAAGCTATCCAACCCTTGTGCCATACATCCAAAGTTATACGGATGAAAACCATCTACATCTTTTGCTGGGTCTATAGCTAATAGAATTTCTTCTTCATCTATATGGTCTGGTAAGGGCAACTGGACTATAAATCCATCTACTTTTTCATCCTGATTAAGTTGTCTGACAATATCTAATATTTCGCCTTGGGTAACTTCAACAGGCCTTCTAATCAATTCTGACGAAAACCCAACCTTGTCACACGACTTAACTTTGTTTCTCATGTAAGCCTCACTAGCAGGATTATTACCTACCAGGACTGCGGACAAATGTGGTGGACGCAATCCTTTTTCTTTCAGAATGTCTACTTCTGCTTTGATTTCCTCTTTCAAGGTATTGGACAAAGCTTTACCGTCTAAGATTTTCACTATTCTAATATGTGTTTATTAGCAGGCAAACTTAGAGAAATCCAATGATAAGCTCTGAATATCACCCAACCTATAATCGCACCTATTGTCATTCCAGCTAGAACATCAGAAGGATAATGAACGCCGACATATACTTGTGCTAGGCTGATAAGTCCAGCCCATAGA
>CAZIMH010000149.1:0-7330 GCA_964540155.1 uncultured Saprospiraceae bacterium | reverse complement strand
TCTCTAGAGCGACTTTTATCTGCCCTATAAAATCTATCATATACATGCTTGGCATCATCCTCTCCTATTCCTATGCCATTATCGGAGACCTCTACCAGCACTCTTTCTTCCATATCGTAGAAGCTGACCTTTGTGAGCCCTTCCTCCACTCCATATTTGATACTGTTACCGACCAGATTAGATAGTACTTGACGAATTCTTTCCTTATCAGCGGTTACACTGAAGGATTGGTTAGCGCCAGGTTTGAATTTCAATTCTATATTTTTCTTTGCAGCTTGAAATTTCAAATCTCCAAAAACTTGCTCTGTCAACTCTTTGATATCAAATCTTTGTTTGATAAGGACATCTTTTTCTGACTCAAGGGTATTTATCATTTCTAAATCGTCCACGATGTTCTTCAGTCTATCTACATTATCTACCGCTCTTAGAAGATACTTTTTATTGATATTCTCGTCATAGAGTCCCCCTTCTAATAAAGTAAGCAAATAACCCTGGATAGAAAATAGAGGTGTTTTCAATTCATGTGAAACATCTCCAATAAAATTCTTACGATAGTTCTCTAGTGATTTCAGAGATGAAATTTCTTTCTCAGTACTCAGAGCCCAGGCCATGGCCGTATCATTTACATCTTCCAGTGTCGTGACATTACTATCTAGATCTTGATTCTTTAGAGAATTTTTGGATCGACCTATAACCTTGTATATAAGCTTTATTTTTCTGAAAATATATCTTTCAGCTAAATAGCGAACAACCAAATAAGTCACGAGAAATGACCCTAAGGCATACCAGAAAATTGGAAAAACACTGTAATTAACTTTACCTAGACTCAGGAGTAGAAAGTAGGCAAAAAGCATTTGTAGTATCCACAGAGTCGTAGATATGTAAATTGAAATTTGCCTTATTGTAAGATTCTTGAACAAAGAAAAACTAAATTATATCAAGAAATAGATGACTAAAATATGAATTTATATCCAACGCCTTTCATTGTGTGGATGTACTCATTACCGATTTTCTCTCTCAGTTTTCTGATGTGGACATCAATGGTACGGTCGCCCACTATGACTTCATTTCCCCAGACTTTTCGCATAATCTCTTCTCTTTTAAACACTTTACCAGGCTTAGAAACCAATAGGGCTAGTAATTCAAATTCCTTCTTTGCTATAGGAATGTTTTTGTCACTGAGGTTTACAGAGAAAGAATCCAGGTCTATCTTAAGTTCTCCGAATTCCAGCTGATGGTCTTCCACTTTTACGCCTGCATGCCGTCTAAGAAGTGCTCTCACTCTACTCAGCAAAACATTTGGTTTTACTGGCTTTGTGATATAATCATCCCCTCCTGAATCTAAAGCAGACACTTGAGTAAAAGACTCACCTATAGCCGTAAGAAATGCTATTAATGTACTATCGAACTGCCTTTCGGATCTTAGCTGCTGGCAGAGCTCCATCCCATCCATCTTCGGCATCATGATATCCAGTAGTATCAGATCAGGCATGAACTTCCTTGCTTTTTCAAGACCCTCTTCTCCATCATAGGCTGTCTCAATTTCATATCCCGCTTTATCCAAATTGTAAGCAAGGATTTCTACAATGTCTTTTTCATCTTCAACTATAAGAATCTTACCGGATACTGACATTCATCTTTTTTTATTGTTAACATTTGGATCTAATACGCTGGCTCAGAAATCTGTTTGAAGATGCACGTAAGGTAACTATTTAAGCTGTTCTTTGATTTTCTTTTTACTTGTAGACTTCTTAGCATTTTTAGTAATAAGACCAGCTGTCCGTTTTTCTACGGCATATATAGAATCCTTTACAATTTGGTGGAGTGCTTCATACTTAGTGAGGTCAGATTGTAATCGTTCTAGATCTTCCTCCACCAGCGTCATATCGACAGAATGGATAGCAGCTATTTGACCTCTATATATTGAGGTCAAACTATCTCGCAACTCTACCTTGATATCTTGCATAGCGGCCTCTGCCGTATATAAATCAATCATAACTGCAATCAGCTTTTCATCTTCGTAATTTTTCGATTCATTCTTATCTGAGTTCCCACACTGACAAAATGTAAGCATCACATTCACTAGTACACCGAAGAGTATAATCCGTCTCATGTTTGCCTAACTAGTTTAGGGAAATAATAGTTCTTAATCTTTGTATTTGATGGACTGATCGCTGACCAATCTGAGATATCACACTCTAAATGTATGACACCACAAGTAGGTACATTGTCTATATAGTCTGTGGTATAGGTATTGGCTAACGAGGTAATCGTCGGGTTATGGCTAAAAAAAGCAGCACAATCTACATCCTTATTAAGGTTCTCTATCAGATAAATCCAATCCCTCTGACTACCAAAGTATAAATCAGTCTCTGTTAGGAAATCTGTCAATTCAGTCTCGAATTCTTTCTGAAAGAACCTCGCTGTAGCTGTAGCTCTTCGTGCTGGACTAGTTACTATTACCGTAGGTATCAACTCTTGGGACCTACAATATTGCGCCATAAATGGGGCATCTCTAAGTCCTCTTTTATTAAGCGGCCTGTCTATATCATCTAGGCTCATATCTTTCCAAGAAGATTTAGCGTGCCTAATAAGTAGTACATGTTTCATCTGATAGAAGTATTGAAAACAATAATAAGGTTTCTATTCATGCTATGCATTAAATACATTTCTTATTTTAGCTAGGTTGTAATAAAAGGAATACTGAGATTTCAACGAAATTCGATTTTTAAACAAAGCTACTTTAGACTTATTGGCTAGACGTAAAAAACAAGCACTTAGTTTATCCCAAATCCTCAATCAGATTGGAGAGTCGGACCTTAAGGTCTATCTGACGCAGTATGCTAAGAACGATAGGGCATTTGAAATGGCACTGAAAGCACATTTTATATCTCGAGTTACAACTGGAGATGAGGATAGTAAGTATTACGGTATTCTAAGTCAGATTATCAAACCCCATACATTAGCACATCCAAAACTCAGCCTTAAGGAAAAGAAAATCATCAATATTATTCTGCAAGACCTCACCTACCAGATGGGTGATCTTCTGAGCACACAAAACTTCAGAGAGAGTTACTATGTTATTAAAAATTGTCTTGACAAGATAGCTTACCTCCAATACAAATATATATGGCAAAGTAAAGCAATAGAGTCTTATAGGGTGACTTTTGTGAATGGACTGGATGTGTTGCTTAAGTCTGACATAGCACCAGGCTTGCGTGCAGAAGTAGAAAATGACATGCATGCTCTAGTCCTAAAATCTTATTTTTTCCCTTCCACGCCTGATATCTGGTATTGTTTGCATCAGTCAGATTCTTGGTCTTCAGACCAATCTGAAGAACTTGTCAATAACCTGATTCAGAAATATCAACAGCAGAAAGAAAATCCAGAATTGGTCTTCCTGATATTACTTCTATCGTATCAGCCCACTGAAAACTATGAAAAAATTCTATTCGAGTTAGATCACACGGAGGTTTTCCGAGGTCTTATACTACTCATAGAAAAAGGTCACCTGAATGAGGCCCGCTATATTATCTCGAACCATGATGTTAGATATAATTATAATAGCAAGATTTTGGAGTGCATTGTTCTTCACAAACAAGCGCAATATCAAAAGTTAGATAAGGCCATCATCGCACTAAATGAACAAAATTATGATATGATCGGACTGGAATTGCTGCTTACTAATCTGAGTGACAACTATCTATCATCCTCTATTTCCAAGCTACAACCATGGATAAAGACACTGTCATTTAAGAATCAGTGCAACATATATGCTAAAGCACAGGCTAACAATTTGTTGCTGAAGGCCTTAGAGCAAAAGAATGACATAGAATGGATTAAGGTCTATGACAAAATGTTATTAGAAAGAGACCTAGCACCTGAACTCGAGGCCTTATACCTAAAAACTATAATTGACTATCTGGATAATCACGTAGGTGAAAAAGCCATACAATTTATGAGTAAAGTCAATCATCGCATGAGTACCATTAATCAACATCAGATGCTACAACGCATCCAGAAAGTGCTGTATGACAGATATGCCTATCGAGATTCTACACCCTCAGAGAACGATAACAAATCCGTTTAAATAAGTTCATGATAAAAGCTGTCATATTCGATATGGATGGAGTCTTGGTTGACACCGCAGATTACCATTTTTTGTCATGGCAACATGTGGCGACAGAGCTTGGTATCTCTATTGGACCAGAAGTAAAAGATGGCATAAAAGGACTTAACAGAATAGACTCACTAAATCTTATACTGGGTACGACTTCATTAGAGTTAAGTAATCACCGGAAGCAGGAATTAAGGGACTTAAAAAATAAGGTGTTCCTCGATAGCCTACCATTAGATCCTAAGAAAATAATCTTAGATGGGGTACTTAGCTTCATAGAAAGACTTAAAACCAACTCTATTCCTATGGCGGTTGCTTCCTCTAGCAAAAATGCGCATTTCATCCTGGGCAAAACCAAGCTAGATGCTCATTTCAAATCAATATTGGACTCGACTAATACCTTTAGGTCTAAACCGCATCCTGAAGTATTCATCAATAGCGCCCGGAATCTCCAGATTAGTGAACAGCGATGCCTTGTAATAGAGGATGGATATAATGGCATAAAAGCAGCTAAAAAAGCCAGTTTTCCTGTTCTAGGTATAGGAAATCCAAGTATTCTGCATGAAGCTGATATGGTCATAGACAGTCTTCAGGATTTTGGGTTGGACATGTTCGAAAATCATGCAGGCCGACAAGCAGTTGACTAATTCTCCCATATTTTGGAGAAAGTGAAGCAGAATCTGCACAATCATTGACATTAGAACTGAGTTAATATATTTTTAAATACGCCTTACTTCTTAGTGAATGGACGTAAATTAGAGTTACTACAGTAGTGCAATTAGAATCATGAGACAAATACTAACCCTAAGCTTTACATTTTTATCCCTTTTACTCCTCGGTCAGACACAACTGGTCCTAGAACGTGTAGATGGCCTGAGGTCAAATGATAGAATAGAAGATATAGAGATAGGAAATGACAGGGTATGGATAGCGAGTAAGGATGGCATTTTTACCTTCAACAATATTGATAATACACTATCTCAGATAGTGCAACATGATGAAGCCCTAGCAGTCAAAGTCTCAGAAAAGGGTAACATTTTCTCTGCATACAATGATAAAACCCTCTTCTACAACGAAGACAATCTGATAGATATAGAAACCAATTTCAAGCGCTTTGTAGATAAGAGTTTTGAGGTATCAGATATAGAAGTATATGATAATGAATTGTGGGTAGGATCCAATCAAGGCATCTTCATCTTTAACCTAAAAACTAAAAAGCTAGTAGAGCACTATACTCCTAAAAATTCCGCATTAAGATCTAACGACATTTCATTTATCATATATAGTAGCAACAATGAGAGTCTATGGGTCGGCAGTCAAGATGGAGCCTATGAGATAAATCAAAGAAATAAAAAATGGAAAACTGAGTACAAAGGCCATCAAATGATTGCAGCCACAGAAAATCCAGATGGCTTATGGTTACTCTCAGATCAGGAGTTATACCTAATGATAAAAGGAAGAGAGCATCCTCAGGGACTGAAGCGGGGATTGTTTGAAGGCCAAGTCAATGACCTCACTTTGGACCAAAACAACAATCTGTATGTTGCCTCTGATATCCTTACAAGATTTAATCCCTATGAGGACAGACTAGAGCAATATGGAGAAAACCTTGGACTGGCAGCCAGCAAATGTATGTCACTGGCATGTGATAATTCTGGAGCATTGTGGTTAGGAACCGAAGATGCAGGCTTGTTCAGAATCTATTCTGATAGTATAGATTTGACTGAAATGAGAATTTCAATTTTATTGGAAAACCCGATAAGTTGTCCAGATGCGATGGATGGAAGTCTCCGATTAAGTGTGATAGGCGGTCAGTCACCCTATAAATATTACTGGGAAAGAGCCCGACTTAAAGGCAACTCAAATCCTACAAAATTGAATGCTGGAAATTATAAGGTAACAGTAGAAGATAATTTGGGTGTCAGAGCTTATGCTTCGATTAAGATAGATGATCCTAAGCCTCTCCAAAACAGAACCATAAAGACTAAAGAAGTTTCTAGCCAAAGTCGCAAAGATGGCTATGCAATCATAAGTCCTAAAGGAGGTTCTCCACCCTATAAAGTTCTTTGGGGAAATGGGGAGAAGGGATTAGAAGCAAAGAAGCTGTCCTTTGGATTTAACTATGTGACGATTACAGATGATAATGGTTGTTCTATAGAAGAAGTCATCCAAATCAAGAAACCTAAAATATTACCTGATTTAGATATAGCTAAGATTAGAGTAGGACAAACACTTCAAATAAATAAACTCTTTTTCCAGGCGGATAGTAGCGCTTTGAGTAACGATTCTTATGATGTGCTAGAGGAGGTGTATGATTTCATGAATCAAAATGAGAATGTGTTTATTGAAATAGGTGGTCACACTAACAACCAACCTACAGATGACTACTGTGATAGATTATCTCAGTCAAGAGCCAAAACAGTCGCCAATTTTCTTTACAAAAGAGGCATTATAGAAGACCGTATTTCTTATAAAGGATATGGAAAAAGGAATCCAATTGCGAGCAATGATTCTGTCTCGGGACGAAAGAAAAATCAACGGGTTGAAATTAAGATACTCAGAGTGGATGGTGGCTAGAAGCCCTTCCATATATCAGAGTATAATCCAACTACATAGACCTCCTATACTGACCGCCCACCTTATACAGCGCATTGGTTATCTGCCCTAGTGTGCAGACCTTTGTTGCTTCCATCAGCTCTTCAAACAAATTCTCGTTAGCTACAGAAGCTTTCTGTAGTGCTTTCAGGGCTTGGCCACTTTTATCCTCATGAAGGTTATGAAGCGCATTGAGGTTTGTAATCTGCAGTTCTTTCTCTTCACTGGTAGAGCGAATGACTTCATCGGGAATAACTGTAGGAGACCCTTTGGATGACAAGAATGTATTCACCCCAATAATAGGATACTCACCTGTATGCTTTAGTGTCTCATAATAAAGACTCTCCTCTTGAATTTTGCTTCGTTGGTACATTGTTTCCATTGCACCAAGCACACCTCCACGTTCTGTCAGCCTATCAAACTCTATCATCACAGCCTCTTCCACCAAGTCAGTTAGTTCATCTATAATGAATGACCCTTGCAAGGTGTTTTCATTTTTAGCCAGACCTAACTCATGATTGATTATCATCTGTATGGCAACGGCTCGCCTTACACTCTCCTCAGTCGGTGTGGTGATTGCCTCATCGTAAGCATTTGTATGTAAGGAATTACAATTAT
>CAZIMH010000148.1:6300-7366 GCA_964540155.1 uncultured Saprospiraceae bacterium | reverse complement strand
CTCTAATCAGAATATCGGTCCCAATACAAAGGTGACAAGGATTGTCGACCCTTATCTGTCAGAAGATATGTATGAATTTGTTCTCGCAGGTATTCTGTCTCATATCAAGCAGTTTCATGCTTATCAGCAGAATCAGACTCGAGGATTATGGGAGCAGAAACCTTACTATACAATTAGTAATACAACTATAGGTGTCTTGGGTGCTGGTCAAATTGGAGGTCATGTAGCAACTAAGTTAGCGCTCCTCGGTTTTAAGGTTAAGGCATGGTCGAAATCAGACAAAACATTGAATCAAGTTTCTTGTTTTTATGGTCAAGAAGGCCTAGGTGATACTTTACGACAAACAGACATACTCGTTAATATCTTACCTTTGACTAGTGCAACCACGAACATTCTTAACTATCATACCCTGTCTCAACTTAATCCGAAGGCATACTTAATTAATGTAGGTAGGGGAGAGCACTTGGTAGAATCAGATTTAATCCAATTGCTTGACGAAGGCCATCTCTTTGGTGCTTTGCTTGATGTGTTTAGAGAAGAACCTCTGCCAAAGCATCACCCTTTCTGGCAACACGATAAGATTCAAATCACACCGCATGTAGCTGGTCTGACTAGAATAGACTCAGCTAGTGACATCGTCGTCGACAACTACAATCGGATGATGACCAATCAAGAACTGATTAATGAAGTTTCATTACAGAAAGGGTATTAGTGTCGTTGTTTCTATTGTTAGGCGTAGGCTGTCGTCTGGCCTTGTAGCATAGCCGCCTACGACTTTTATATAATTCAAGATTCCGTCTTGAACTAACTAACTACAACAATCTTCCTTATCTTCATTCCATGTCTACAGGATACCAAATCGACAATCAGGATGGTCTCTACTTTCTAACTTTGCAAGTTGTAGAATGGATAGATATTTTCACTAGGAAATTGTATGTCGATATAGTGCTGAATAGTTTAGACTATTGCAGAAAAGAAAAAGGACTTAGAATTTGGGCTTATGTAGTAATGAGTAATCATCTTCATATTATCGTGAGTGCAGAAAACAACAACCTCTCAGATGTGA
>CAZIMH010000148.1:0-6200 GCA_964540155.1 uncultured Saprospiraceae bacterium | reverse complement strand
CACTTTTAGAGATAGATGAGATGGAGTTGTAATATTGAAAACGGAATTTTCAATTGTGGATATGTCGTAGGCGGCTGGACACTGTGCATGGCAACAGCCTACGCCTAACGACAGTAGTAATATTGAAAACTGAATTTTCAATTATAATTACGACGTAGGCGACTGAACGCTATGCTAAACAACAGCCTACGCCGAACAAAGTAATCATCTTCATATTATCGTGAGTGCAGAAAACAACAACCTCTCAGATGTGATTCGAGATTTTAAACGCTTTACGGCAACTACAATCTTAAAAGCTATACAAGAGAATAGACGTGAAAGCCGACGGACATGGATGCTAAAGCAATTCGAATTTGCTGCAAATAAGCATAGGAGAAATACTAAATACCAATTCTGGAGACACGATAATCATGCTGTAGAGTTAGAGAGTCATAAATTCATTATGCAACGGATGGCTTACATTCATCTAAATCCTGTGCGGGCAGGCTTTGTTGAAAATGCTGAAGATTGGATGTACAGTAGCCAAAGAAATTATTCTGGTAGGTTTGCACTTTTAGAGATAGATGAGATGGAGTTGTAATATTGAAAACGGAATTTTCAATTATGGATATGTCGTAGGCGGCTGGACACTGTGCATGGCAACAGCCTACGCCGAGCGACAGTAGTAATATTGAAAACTGAATTTTCAATTATTGTTATGACGTAGGCGGCTGGACACTTTGCATCGCGACAGCCAACCTCAAACGATTTGTTGTTATAAACAACAGCCAACATCAAACAAAGGATGTACTTGGTTTTTTGTTTCAATTGAATTAAAAACAAAAAAAATGCTGCTCCAACTTCTTGGAGCAGCATTTGTACCTATCAAACGAGAATGGATTATCTAATCACAATAATCCGCTCTGTCCTAACTATGCCGTTAGACAGTCTCAATTCTATTTGGTAAGGACCTGATTGTAGTCCTGTTACGTCTATACTCATTGTCTTAGAAATCTCTTCAGTCTTATAGACTGATCTTCCTGACATATCTGTAATTCTTAGTGAAGTAATATCCTTATCATTTGTCACATCTACATTCAATGTATGACTCACAGGATTAGGATATACATTAAGGTCAACCTCAACTATACTTTCTTGATCCTTATCTGCTTCTTCAAACAATTCTGATACATTGTCATCGAATGACCTAGAAGATGTAAGTTCTCCACCTTTTAGATTCAGAGTACCATTGACGATTTCTATGCAGTAATCTTCAGTTTCTCCCTGAGCAAATTCCCCGCAAGGGTCAGTGACATATCCACCTGTCTGTGCAGTTACTCTCATAACTGTCGTTCCATTCAGTACGCCTGATGGTATGGTTATAGTTCCATTGATACAATTAGCTCCTGCGCCATAGGCAACAAATTCAAAATTGTCATAGAAATCTCCATCATGGTTATAGTCTATCCATACAGACCAGAACATTGTCTGAGGATTGGCATTTCCAAATCCAGGACACAACTTAATCGGTACGAGAATGTCTGGTTCTATGGTTTCACATAAGCTAGTGTAATCACCATAGCCACCATCATCTCCTGATAAATTATTTAAGTTGCCAAACTCTACTTTGTTGATGTGGAATGAACCTGAGTTGATTCCACCCGCAATGCATGGCGTATTACCTGTACCTGCTTCAACTGTTACATTGAAAGAACAAATCTGAGTATTGCCACATCCATCTGACGCAGTATAGCTGATAGTGCTGGTTCCTACGTTAAAGTAACTTCCAGAACTAAGGCCTTGCGTTTGATTGATAGTAATACAATCTGGTATCTCAAGAATATACTCTAGCAACACATTTGGATACTGATCATTCCACTGACCATTATTCAATAACTCTATGGCATGCTGTTGGCCATTAAAGTTGTTAGGTTGGTTAGGGTACCAGTTCTGGTAGTTAAATGGCGTATTATCACTCCAGATGAATGTTCCCTCATTGGCTATATCTGATCCGCCAATCCATGCAGATTGTAGTGTCAAAATATTAGCAAGGAAGGCATTCTCTCCTGCAGAACTTATGCTTGCAAGATTTCCTCCATTGGCGATACAGGTACTATTTGCTGTATTCCATGTGGCTGTTTCTGTAGAGCAGTAATAGTGATGTCCATTAAATGAACCCATATACCAGAATCCTGGAATAGCACCATTACATGAAGAACAACAACTAGTGGCCGTAGGGTCTGCCCATGATACCTGAGCAGAAGTCTGACCTGGAGCCGTAGTAACCACTATATCAGTAGGACACTCTAGTTGTAGTGATTCTTCCACAGTTATCGTAAAGCTACATGTCTCATCAGTGTTACATGCATCAGCTACACCATACACAACTGTATATGTACCTGACGTAAGTAGTGAACCATTTAATGGGCCTGATAATTGCTGAACCGCATTACACGGAATCTCCATTATATACTCTAGTGCAAAGTTGTTGTATTGGTCATTCCATTGTCCAGTACTTAATAACTCTACATAATCTTGATCTCCATTGAAATTATTTGGTTGCCCTGGATACCAGTTAGTGTAAGAAACAGGTTGTCCGCTGCACCATTCAAAATTCCCTTCAGAATTGATATCTGATAATCCTATCCATGCTGATTGTATGGTCAATAGATTTGCTAAGAAACTATTTTCACCAGCACTGTTAACGTCTGCAAGGAATCCACCATTACTCTGGCATACTGCTTTCGCATCAGGCCAAGTCGCTGGAGATACAGAGCAGTAGTATTGTGATCCATTGTAACTTCCCATGTAAATAAATCCAGGGATATTAGAACCAACGCTGCAATCTGTGCATGAACTATTAAATATCGGTTCTTCCCACGTTGCCACTACACCGCCGCTGCCATTACAAGGTAGCACTTGATCACTAGGGCAGAAGGAAAATCCACCATTGCTTATGCAATCTACATCTATATCAAATGAACAGTTAGCAGTCAGTCCACAAGAATTTGTCGCTGTATAGGTTACCGTTGTAGTTCCACAAGGGAAGGTACCGCCAGGTGTATGTGTGCTCACTACTGTACTCGTGCCGCAAGGGTCTACGAGGATAGGTAAGGACCATGACACCGTCGTCTCGTTATCTGCCACCACGATTAGCTCTGGGCACTCTACAAAAGAAGGTGCTAAATCTTCTACTGTTATGAGTTGGGTACAGGACTGTTCTGATCCCGCTACACCTGGATAACTTGCACTAAATGTTCTTAAGTATATCGCCTGACCATCACAAGGTCCAGAGGATATCTGAGTATCTGTATGTGTCACTACTGGCGTGCCACAACTTGTATTACCTATCGCAGTAGCATTACCTAATGCTGATATGCTGATATCAGAACCGAGGCATACAGATACTGTACTAGGACAAGACAAAGAGATAGGTGTATCACATGGATCTGTACATCCTACGATGACTTCAAATGAGCATGTAGCGAAATTACCGCATACGTCTGTCGCAGTATATGTGACTACTGTTGTTCCTTCACTGAAGGTGTTTCCAGAGTTCACGATATTGCCAGCGCCGTCTGTAGCTACTATAGCTACATTGCTGCAATCATCTGTCGCTGTAGGGACATCCCATATAGCAACACCTGTGCAGATTGGAGCGCCTCCACCCATGCCACTACCTGTACCACTACCTGTAGAAGTCGTCATGCCTTGTATGATTAAATTTATAGGACAGTTAGCTAAAGCAGGAGGTGTATTATCTACTAATGAAATAGTTTGTACACAACTTCCAACCTGTGCCGTATACACTGGGTCAGTAGCTAACCATGTTCTCTCTATCACTTGACTTCCTGCACATGGACCATTGCTTATAACATTATCAGTAAAGGTGATTACTGGATCATTGCAGAAAGGTCCACCTGCTGTAGCAGTTGCTATCCCAGATAATGATGGGGTAGGCACGCCACTTCCTGGGCAGTCTGTATAATCTGCTGGGCAAGTAATTAATGGTAAATCATTGCAGAACTCACAGATTACTGTAATTGTAAAAGTTCCAACTGTCTGATTGCCACAATTATCACTAGCCGTATAAGTTATCGTCGTAACACCTTGAGAATATGTGCCACCATTCACTGCTGTGGTACTGATTGTTGCCAGACCACAATTATCTGTAACACCTGGTTCTACCCAAGTGACCACTGCAGAACATTTGTCCCCTGGCTTAGTGACAGTGATGTCTACTGGGAGATTTAATATTTCAGGTGCAGTGATGTCATTTATTTCTATCGTTTGGACACAGCTGCTTGATAGTCCAGATTCAGAATCTGTTGCAGTCCAAGTTCTTTCGATGAGCTGAGCACCAGCACATGGTCCTGTAGATATTTGATTGTCTACAAAAGTAATTGTCGGTGCAGCGGAGCATCCTCCGCCCGGTATCGCTGAAGCTGAGCCTGTCAGTGCTGTATCTGTTGGTCCAGTTATGCAAGCTGTAAAATTGCCTGGGCAAGTAATAACAGGCGGGTTAGCACAACCTTCGCACATTATCGTAACATTAAATGATGCCGTACTTACATTGCCACAATTATCTGAGACAGTATAGACGACTGCTGTCGTTCCTTCCGGAAATGCTGTCCCGCTAGTAAAGTTAGAGCTGAGTCCAGTGGTAAGACCACAATTGTCAGTGACTAATGGCTCTGACCAAGTGACTACTGCATTACAACCACCACCGATACCGTTAACGGTAATGTCTAATGGTAATTCTATGAATACAGGAGGTGTATCATCTATAATACTTATTGTCTGTAAACAACTAGATGTTAAGCCTGTATTAGCATCTGATGCCGTCCATGTTCTCTCTACTACTTGAGCTAAGGCACATGGCCCTGTACTCACAACATTATCTATAAATGTAACTACAGGTGTACCTGTACACTCTACGTTAGGATTAGTTGCTGTAGCAACGCCTGTTAGTGCTGTATCTGTCGGGCTTGTCGGACAAGCTGTGAAATTAGTAGGACAAGTTATTTCTGGTGCACTAGTACATACGGGTGCTGAGCACTGTACAGTAACTGTAAAGCTAGCCGTGGATATATTGCCACAGTTATCAGTTGCAGTATATACTACGGTACTTATACCTTGACCGAATGTGCCATTGTTAGTATGCGTACTTGTAAGAGAAGCTAATCCACAGTTATCAGTCGCCGTCGGTTCTACCCAACTGGCAATTCCAATGCAATTAAATCCTTCCTCAAGTACAATTATATCTTGCGGTATATTAGTTATGACCGGTGCGACATTATCTTCTAGAGTTATATTCTGTATACAAGAACTCTGGAATTTGTTTGCTGGATTTGTAGCTAGCCAAGTCCTTTGTATAGACATAGCGCCATTACATGAACCAGAGGTAATAACATCATTAAAAGTCATATATGGTGTTCCACTACAGAATGGACCTGTTATAAATGAAGAGGCGAATCCTGTAACAAATGGTCCCGGTATATTTCCGTCAATAGGACAAGAAGTATATGGTGCCGGACAAGTAATTACTGGTGATGTCTCACAAACGTTACATGATACCGTCACTGTGAAAGATGCTTGTACCGTATTGCCACAATTATCTGTCGCAGTATACACTATGGTAGTTACACCTTGTGCAAAAGAATGTCCACTTTGGAAATTACTGATTAATGTCGCAATGCCACAGTTATCTGTCGCCGTCGGTGCTACCCAGACAGCTGGTACTGTACATCCCGCTACTGATCCTTCTAGTGTTATGTTAGCTGGTACATTTGATATCACAGGAAGGTTATTATCCTGCAATACAATACTTTGATTACAATTAGAGAATAAACCTGTATTCGTATCTGTAGCAGTCCATGTTCTTATGATGTTGGCAGCGCCACTACAAGAACCATTGCCCTGAACATTATCTATAAATGTCAATGAAGGTGCTCCACTACAGTTAGAGCCATTATTGCTAGCGACTGGCAGTCCTGTAAATGAAGGTGAGGTAGGTGAACCCGGACAAGCTGTGTATGCCGTAGGACAAGTTATTGCTGGTGGGGTATCACATATCGCACACTCTATAGTTATTGTAAAAGAACCAGTCGTACTGTTATTACAATTATCTGTTGCCGTATAAGTCACAGTTGTTGTACCAACTCCAAAGACATCTCCTATCTGGAAGTTAGATGTAAGTGAACTAATACCACAATTATCAG
>CAZIMH010000147.1:0-7371 GCA_964540155.1 uncultured Saprospiraceae bacterium | reverse complement strand
CCAACTGCAGTCATTGTAATCAGTCTTTTGAGCCAGAGCCTGGGTACTATTATGGGGCGATGTTCATCTCTTATGGTATATCAGTCTTCATGCTATTACCGCTGGCCCTATTGCTTGTATTTTACTTTAAAGTTTCGGTAAACGCGGCAATGGGTATTATTATATTACTGGGAGTCCTGTCTTTCATTAGATTGTTGCGATTTTCTAGAGCGCTTTGGATACACATCATGGTCAAATACAACCCAAAGCTTAAAAAGTAGCATGATACTCAATATCAGTTATAAGAGTAAAAAGAATGATCGTCAGATAGAAGATTGTATCGGTCGCTCATTCTCCTTTTTGGAACGCTTCAAAATGGGTGGCATCGGATGTGCCAAACTCCAAATTGTAGAATCCAGTCCTGATATCCATCATATCATATCCGCCAATAGAAATACGGCTTATTGCAATATCGAAATGCGTCTAGAGGGTCTCCTTGTCGGATTTAATTCTACCATGCGCATCTATGCCTGGTGCATCCCATACTACCGACTCAATATTTACTATAATGGTGGCCAATTGACCATCTATGGCCCGGCTAATCACATTAAGCTCAAACCACCTTTTAATGGCACCGTGGATAAGAAATTTCTAAAAAAAGTACTGGCTCAAAAAGCACAATGGCGCAGCGATTACCCTTAGATACACTTTGTATAAATAGAGCCATTATAACTTAATGTTGAGTTACACATTAGAATAATTTGTAATTTGTAATTTTGTAAGTTATGGCCAAGTCCAAAAAATCAGGCAAAAAGGGTAAGAAAGCCCAATCTAAAGACACTTCTCATGATGAGATGCCGTCTTCAGCGAAGCCACAATCATCCTTTTTGGGTCATTATAGATGGCATCCATGGATTATTGCCATTGTTGGCGTTTTGTTATATGCCAATACATTCACTAATGGCTATACGCAGGATGATGCGATTGTTATTACAGAAAATATGTTTACCCAAGAAGGCGTCAGTGGCATTCCTGGTATACTCGGTAATGACACTTTCTTTGGTTTCTTCAAGGTAGAGGGTAAAGCCAAATTAGTCAGTGGTGGACGATACAGGCCATTCACTCTGGTCATGTATGCGATAGAATACCAATTATTTGGCCGGAATCCTTTCGTGGGACATCTCATCAGCGTATTACTCTATGGTCTTCTGGGATTCATGATTTACAAGACAATGGCGCTCATGTTATTGGGTACGAATAAAGCAGGTAAGAAAGAAGGTCAGATTCGGACTTTCATACTTGTAGCCAGTCTACTTTACATCGCACATCCAATCCACACAGAAGCAGTGGCTAATATCAAAGGTCGCGATGAGATTATGACAATGCTGGGCGCTGTGTCCGCTTTGTGGGCTAGTCTGAAGTTTTACCATACCAAGGCCTTGAAGTGGAACTTGTTGGCTATGCTCTTCTTTTTTATTGCGCTAATGAGTAAGGAGAATGCCATTACTTTTCTGGCCATAGTGCCGCTGGTCTATATATTCTTTAAGAGAGTCTCGCTGGTCAACTCATTCAAGTACCTGTGGCCTTTTATCGTCAGTACCATCATATTTCTAGGTATCAGAACATCTATCCTAGGAATGGACTTCGGTGGTCAATCTATGGAACTGATGAATAATCCGTTTCTTAAACTAGTAAATGGCAGTTATGTAGACTTCAGTGGCGGAGAGAAATTCGCAACGATTCTATTCACACTGGGCAAGTATATTGCGCTGCTCTTATTTCCACATCCATTAAGCCATGATTATTATCCAAGGGCAGTAGACATTATGGGTTTCGGAGATTGGCAAGTGCTCCTCAGCTTACTGCTCTATATTGCCATCATCGGCGCAGGGCTTTTCTTCTGGAAGCGGGATAAGCTGATAAGCTTTGGCTTGTTGTATTACATAATCACCCTATCCATTGTATCTAACATTGTCTTCCCGATAGGGACGAATATGAGTGAGCGATTTCTCTTTATGCCCTCACTAGGTATCATGATTGTGCTTGCCAGAGTACTCACCAAGTGGATACCTAATAGAAATATCTTGTATGGTGTACTCGCTGTCATTTTGATAGGATTTGCCGCTAAGACTGTCATTAGAAATACCGTCTGGAAAGATGATTTTACCCTCTTTACAACCGATGTAAAAAATCAGCCACGCAGTGCTAAACTCCTCAATGCGGCAGGTGGCACTTTGACCACGACTGCTGGAAAGATGGAAAATGGACCACAAAAAACCAAGTATTTGGACCAGGCCATAGGATACCTCAATAAAGCCGTTGAGATACACCCCACTTATAGAAATGCCTACTTATTGCTTGGAAATGCCCATTACTATAAGGAGGATTATCCCCCCGCCATTGCTCAATATGAAAAGCTGAGAAGGCTATATCCTGACTTTAATGATGCCAACAAAAATTATCCAGTTATCCTTAGGGATGCTGGCAAATACTATGGCCAAGTAAAAAATGATATCGCTAAAAGTGAAGAATATTTAACACGATCTTATCAGATAAGTGCTAACGATCCAGAGACTTTAAGACTACTAGGAATCGTTTATGGAATTAAGAATGAACATGATAAAGCGATTGGCTATTTTGAGCAAGCGTTAAAAATAAATCCTAATGTCGCTATGTCCTATGTTAATCTTGCTACAGCTTATAGAAACAAAGGCGATGCTGTCAAGGCAGCTGAATATTATAATAAGGCGCAAGAGCTTGACCCAAATGCACTAGATCAGATTACGAGGCAATGATAAAAAAAGCGACATATTTAATCCTTTTAATTCTACCCTTCATAGGCAGTAGTCAAGACCAATCTCTGACTGATCCTGACGAGATGTGGGCACAGACCAAACTGGCCACCATGACGCTAGAGGAAAAGATAGGGCAGCTTTTCATGATAAGAGCACATTCTGATAAAGGACCAGACCATATCAAAAGTGTAGAAGAGCAGATTAAAAAATATAAGGTAGGTGGTTTATGCTTTTTCCAAGGCACTCCCACAAAGCAAGCAGAATTAACTAATAAATATCAGCGGTTATCAGACACCCCGTTGATGGTGGCTATAGATGCAGAGTGGGGCTTGGGGATGAGACATCTTGGTGATGCTGTCTCTTTTCCCAAACAATTGACGCTAGGCGCAGTCTCAGATAACACACTGATATATGAAATGGGACAATCCATCGCTGGTCATCTGAAAAGGATAGGCGTACACGTTAACTTTGCGCCTGTTGTAGATATCAATAATAATCCATCCAATCCAGTTATCCATAATCGATCATTTGGTGAGGACATATTTGAAGTGGCTACCAAGTCTTATGCTTATGCCAAAGGGCTTCAGGATGCTGGTGTCATCGCCTGTATGAAACACTTCCCGGGGCATGGAGATACCGATGTAGACTCTCATTATGATTTACCACTTATAAGTCACAATAGAGGTCGGCTGGATAGTTTGGAGATGACGCCATTTCGAGTCCTTTCGGAATTAGGTATAAAAAGCACCATGACCGCTCACCTAGCCATCCCTGCGCTAGATGATGAAAAAAACAGACCGACTTCATTGTCCAGAAAAGTCGTCACAGAAATCCTTCAAGATCAATTGCACTTTGATGGTTTAATATTTACTGATGGCTTAGAAATGCAGGGTGTGGCCAAGCACTACAAGCCCGGCATAATGGAGCTAGAAGCGATCAAGGCTGGAA
The DNA here is from genome assembly GCA_964540155.1 of uncultured Saprospiraceae bacterium. Taxonomy (GTDB): domain Bacteria; phylum Bacteroidota; class Bacteroidia; order Chitinophagales; family Saprospiraceae; genus RFSX01. Next base: position 3,649 of record CAZIMH010000147.1, on the reverse strand, counting down.
ATGATATAATGCTTCTACCTATAGATATCAAGGTCGCTATAGATAAACTTGTCTCCGAGGTCAACTCAGGTAGATTGGATGAATCCATCATAGACCAGAAAGCGCTGAAAATATTAAGAGCTAAATACAAGCTGCACCTTACAGGCAAGCCATATATCAAAAACACAAATCGAATAGCTCATGAGGTCAATGACCGTGCTGCCCTTACAATCAAGGAAAATCTTTACCGCAAGGCCATAACCTTGGTCGCAGATGAAACCAAACAAGTACCCATTAGAAAGATCACAAAGAATATTGCCAGTCTCTCTCTAGGATCAAAAGAAGAAACAACCTTTCAAAAGGAATTAAAGAAGATAGGACTAACGGCTCATTTCCAGGCCGGAGAAAGTGTAAGCGCCAATGAGATAAAAAATCTTATCAATAAATTGGCACCATATGAAACGATTATCGTGTCACTGCATGATATGTCCATCTATGCCTCTAAAGATTTTGGCATAAGCAAATCTATGTTTGACATCATATACCAGCTACAAAGTAGAAAGAATCTGATTCTTGTAAATAACGGCAGCCCATATGCGCTGAAGTTCTTTCCAGATATGACAACGATTCTACAGACCTATGAGGAAGATGACATGATGCAGGCAGCTGCAGCTCAGGCACTGTTTGGTATACATAAAATAGCTGGAAAGCTGCCCGTAACAGCCCATCCAAAATTTCCTGTCAAATCTGGAATAGTCAGATCTTCACTGTATCGGTTAGGACATGCTTCACCAGAAGAGGTCATGATGTCATCAGATTCTCTATTGAAAATAGATACGATCGTCCAAGAGATGCTGGATAAGAGAGCCGCCCCTGGCTGTCAGATTCTAGGTGCCCGGAATGGTAAAATCTTCTATCATAAAGCATTTGGCCATCATACAACAAGCAGGAAGCAGAAGGTATCAAAAACAGATATTTATGACGTCGCCAGCGTTACTAAAATTCTAGCCTCCACCATTGCCATGATGAAATTATATGATGAAGGAAAAATCAATGTCAATCAAAAGTTATCCCATTATATACCACATCTGGACACGACTAATAAAGGCAATTTAATTATAGAAGATATACTGTCTCATCATTCTGGTCTTCCAGGGTGGATTGCTTTCTATGAAGATACGATGGAAGAGGATTCAAAAGTTCCGAAACGTCAGGACAAATATTATCGCTCCACACAATCTGATGACTTCCCATATAAGGTGACTGATAAGCTTTATCTAAAGAGGGAGTTTAGAGATACGATATATAAGTACATCTATAATTGTGATCTGCGAGAAAATAGAAACTATAGATACAGCGACTTAGGCTTTTATATATTTCAGCAGATTATAGAGCAAGTCACAGGCCAGACGCTTGATGAGTATGTACACGAGCAATTCTACGAACCACTCGGATTACGCAATACTTTATTTAATCCACTGAGAAAAATACCGAAGGACCGGATTCCTCCTTCAGAGAAAGATGAATACTTCAGAAATGAAGTCATACATGGATATGTACATGACATGGGCGCCGCTATGCTGGGCGGTGTGGCAGGCCATGCTGGACTGTTCTCTAATGCAGAAGACCTCGCCGTCCTGATGCAAATGCTGCTCAATGGCGGCTCGTACGCTGGCAATCAATACATACAACCACAAACCGTCAGAAAATTTACCCAGAGATACTATCGCTCTACCAGAAGGGGCTTAGGCTTTGACATGAAAGAACTGGATGAAGATCGAACTGAAAATATGTCTGAGGATGCTTCCAAACTCACGTTTGGCCATTTAGGATTTACTGGAATATCTGTCTTCGCAGACCCTAAGTATGATCTGATCTACATATTTTTATCCAATAGGACCTACCCTACTATGGAAAACCGCGTCTTCTCTAGAAAAAATTATAGACCCCGCATACAGTCTGTATTCTATCAGGCCATAATGGACGAGCGCCTGAATTAACCTATGCCCTCATTGACCATAGACATAGCCCGACGATATCTTTTCAGTAAGAAATACTCTAACTCGATAAATATTATTACTGGGATTTCCATCCTTGGTATTGGTATAGGAACCAGCGCTTTGATTCTTATACTCAGTGTATTCAATGGTTTCGAAGGATTGCTGACTGGTCTTTTTAATGCCTTCAATCCTGACATCAAGATAGAGTCCAAAGAAGGGAAGTTTTTCGAAGTCAGTGATGAGGATATGTTGGAATTATCTTCTTTGCCTGGCGTAGAATCCATTTCTAAGACCATAGAAGAAGTCGCCCTTTTCGAGTACAAAGGGGTACAAGAGATAGGGATGATAAAAGGGGTAGACGATTCTTACCTGAAGGTGACGCGATTAGACACCTTATTGGTAGACGGAAAATATAAGACCAAAGAAGGAAAAACGCATTTTGCTATGTTGGGGATCGGCATGAAAAACAAGCTGTCCATTAACGTATCTGATCGCATAACTCCGATGACAGTCTATATGCCGGCTAAGCAAAAGTCACTGCTCGGCTCTAAAGACTTTATCACCAGAAATCTCTACCCGGTCGGTGTATTCTCAGTCAGAAGTGAGAGTGATTATCAGTTCATTCTGACCTCTTATGATCTCGCAGCTAATCTTTTGGATAAACGTGGCAGAGCCTCTTACTTAGAAGTCAAGAAAAATCAATCCATATCTGATAACGAACTCAAAGAATCACTGAGCAAGGTCCTCGGGACAAAATTGGTTTACAAGAACAGATATGAGCAAGATGAAACAACCTTAAAGGTAATGCAGATAGAAAAATGGATTACCTTCCTTATTGCTGGTCTCACCATGCTTTTGATTGCCTTTAACTTGTTAGGAGCGCTTTGGATGATAGGATTAGAAAAGCGAAAGGATATATCTGTTCTAAAAGCATTGGGGTTTGCGGACTATCAGGTCAGACGGTTATTCATGCAATTAGGGACTTTAATTACCTTAATAGGCATCTTCTTTGGGTTTATAATCGCCTTATTCTTATACTTTATTCAGAAAAAATTTGGCATAATCGGTGTGCCTGCAAGCTTTCTGATGGATGCCTACCCTATACAACTCAGAGGCAGTGATTTTATCATCGTTTCAGTAACCGTACTGCTTATTGGGAGCCTAGCGGCCCTCCTTCCAGCTATAAAAGCCAGTAATAACACCCTAGTACTTAGGTCAAAATAGAGTTGCATTCATGCTTCTTGGTGATAAAAAGGACTAAATCGTACATATATAGGCCCCATTCTGCCTATTCTGCATTATAAAGGTATTCTCCACTCATTAGAGCCAAAATTGGCAAGATATATGCTATTAGTACCATGTTCAGATTATTGGAGAGGAATACTTAGCGATAAGGAATCCTTCTTCAGGCCGGTTCGTAGGGGGAAAACTAGAACCGGCTTTTTTTATGCGGGTAGGTATAGTATATAATGTACCAATACCGATAGACCAAGAACCAGCGCATTCAAAAATGACAACTACTTGTCTTCTTCTTACCCCAAAATTCAACTTGTAGGGTGTCCGTAGTCATGAGGTGTAGTGCCTGTAGGGTTTCCCATTCAGAGTACATTAAAGTTTTCCTGTCTTATAAGTGTAACACACAACGACATGAAAAACATAATCACAACTCT
>CAZIMH010000146.1:0-7416 GCA_964540155.1 uncultured Saprospiraceae bacterium | reverse complement strand
AGCGTTCATCCTGAGCCAGGATCAAACTCTCCATAGTATTGCTCTTTATAGTGCTTTCTCCGATAAATCGGAGAATACTAAAATCAAATTTGTTGTATTTCTGACTCTGTGTTCTTCTTACCTAAAAATTACCATGTCAATTTCTCTTTAAACCGCTTCCTTCGAAACGGACGGCAAAAATACTATCAACTGAATCTATTTTGCAAGGAAAGGCTTAATTAATTTTCAACAAAAAATTAAATAAGGTTAAGTGAGTTTTTTAAAGAATACTTAGCAAGAAGGTAGGCTTTCTTTCTGTTTTTTATTCTGACTCTTTTGTTCAAAATTGTTAGAAAACTAGTTTTTTTGATTTTTTGGAACAAGTTGTAATAGAATATATAAGCTATAAAAACTCCCAAACGAGCTTTTGGGGGAAGTGCACGAATTCCATCTAGGCCTTTTTGAAAATCTAAATCGATATCATCTTCAATTTCAATTTTGTTCGATTCGTTGAAGTTTTTGAGGTCTACGCCTGGAAAATAAGTTCTGCCTTTATTCTGATAATCGTCTTTAATATCTCTGAGGAAATTGACTTTTTGAAAAGCAGAACCTAGGGCCATTGCACTGGTCTTAAGGTCTTCATATTGTGTGGGCTTATTATGTAGGAAGATTTTCAGGCACATTAATCCAACAACTTCAGCTGAGCCATATATATATTTCTCATAGAGTTTTCGATTATAGTACTGATCCTCCAGGTCCATTTCCATTGAATCTAAGAAGGCGTCAATGAGGTCTAATCCTATGTCATATTCATTTACAACCAACTGAAAGGCTTGTAGGACAGGATTAAGACTAATTCGTTCTTTTATAGCAATGTGTGTATCTTCTCTAAACTTACTGAGCAATAATGCTTTATCGTAGTCATGGAATGTATCTACAATTTCGTCTGCGAACCTTACAAAGCCATAAATAGCATATATAGGACTTCTTAATTCTTTACGAAAAAGTCTTATACCTAAGGAGAAGGAAGTACTATAGCTATTGGTTATAATTTTGCTACAATCGATACAGACCTTGTCATATAAGTCAACCATTGCGATATTTTTTAATGATTTGAGATGCTGCAATTTGTCCTGAAATAATTGAAGGAGGGAGTCCCGGCCCAGGAGTAGTCAATTGACCTGCATAATACAAGTTATCAATTTTTTTGCTTTTTAAGGCTGGTTTAAGAATAGCTGTTTGTAAAAGTGTATTTGCCAATCCATAAGCATTACCCTTAAATGAGTTATAAACACTCTTAAAATCTTGAACTGAAAATTTTCTTTGGAAGCTAATCTGGCTCTCAAAATCATACCCTAAGAGCTTTTCAATTCTCTTTATCATTAGTTTAGTATATCGGCTAGTAATCACCTCGTTATCCTTCAAATCGGGTGCGATAGGCATTAGTAGGAAAAGATTCTCCATTCCAGATGGTGCAACAGCGTCATCTGTCCTAGAGGGACAGCAGGCATAAAATAATGGATTATCGGGCCACTTTGGTTCCTTGTAAATCTGATGCGCATGCTGATTAAAATCTGCATCAAAGAATAGATTGTGATGTTCTAGACCAACTAATTTTCTAGAAACACCTAAAAAAACGAGCAGACTCGAAGGTGCCATCTTTCTGGTATCCCAGTATTTATTACTATAGGATTGATATTTAGGATCAAGCAATGATTGGTCTACGTGATGATAGTCTGACCCAGCCAAGACAATGTCGGCCATGTAGATGTCATTTCTAGTCTTGACTTGAGTTATACTATTTCCATTGTATTCAAAACCTACTACAGGCTCATTAAACTTAAATTGGACTCCTTGCTCTAATGCTATTCTATGGAAAGCTTTTGCAATTTCGTACATACCTCCTTTGGGATACCAGGTACCCAGCTTAAGGTCTGCATAGTTCATCAAGCTATAGAGTGCCGGTGTATCTTCAGGTGTTGCTCCTAAAAATAGCACTGGAAATTTTAGAATCTCTCTTAGTCTTGAATCACTCACTACATTGTCTACCTCCTTTGAAATAGAAGAGAACATCTGTAATCTGAAGACACTCTTTAAGATTCTGAAGTCCGCAAATTCTAAGAGAGAGCGCCCTGGTTTCCAAACGAATTCATTCATGCCAACCTCATATTTGTACTTGGCGTGATTTAAAAAATTTCTGAGCCTGGAAGCGGAGCCATTCTCTATGTTTTCGAACAAAGTTTCTAATTCATCATAATTTGCTGGAATATCAAAGACTTCGCCTTTTCTCCAAACAACTTTATAGGAAGGGTCTAGCCTTTGTAGGTTATAAAAGTCAGAGGTTTTATATCCAAATCTTTGATAGAAATTCTCGAATATTTCAGGCATCCAATACCAGCTTGGACCCATATCAAAGTGAAAGCCATCGTGAGAAAAGGTATTGATTCTACCACCGGCTTTATCGTTCTTTTCATATACAGTAACATTGAATCCTTTTTGGGCTAGGACTGCTGCTGCACTCAAGCTAGCTATTCCTGCGCCAATTATAGATATATCTGATTTCACTCAGCAAACTTATATAAAGGTTGTCAGCTAGCAATTATAAAAACAAAAATGCCTGAGACAATAAATGACTAAGGCATTATAAAATGTGGATCTAAGGTAGGCTAGTTATTTCTTGCCTCCGTCTAATCTATCTTGGAGCTCTTTCAATTCGTCCCATTTTCCTTCTGCCGCCAACTGAGACTGCTCTGGCCATGTAGATGGATCATGAACTCTGTATCTAGATCCAGCTTCTTCTAAGATGGCTTTAAGTCTGTCAACTCCTGAAGATGCCAAATCTCCAAAAGTTTTGACTCCATTATTCTGAAGTAATTCTGAGATTTTTGGCCCAATACCTTCTATCTTTTTCAAATCATCTGCTTTCTTGTCGGAACTTGAGGTTTTTTCTTCAGCTGCGCCAGGAGCTTTTTCCTCAACAGCAGGAGGCGTTGCTTTTTCTTCTACTACCTCTGGTGTCTTTGTCTCCTCTACTTTGGCAGCAACTTCTGGCTCTTTAGTCTCGATTACTGGCTTCGCTTCCACTTTCTCTTCTTTCTGAGCTTCTTTACTAGCTGCAAAGGCACCTTGCAACTCGCTGAAAACTCCTAAATCACCCAATGTGGTATTTTCCATCTTAGAATTTTGTTTTGAAATAGAGGATCTAGTTCTATTTCTTTCTAAGTCTTTCTCCTTTCTTACTTCACCTTCTGCTTCTCTTTTAATGTCATCTAGGTATCGGAGATGAGAAACTATAATTCGCTTATCGTCTCTGTTAAATTCAATCACCTTTACTGTCAAGTTTTCATCTACGGCAGCATTAGATCCGTCTTCTTTCTTTATGTGCTTAAAAGGTGCAAAGGCTTCCAGACCGTAAGGTAACTGGACAATAGCTCCTCTATCCTCTCTTTTGATGACGGTAGCTTCATGGTAAGATCCAACTGGGAATACATTTTCAAAAGTATCCCATGGGTTTTCTTCCAATTGCTTATGACCAAGGGACAACTTTCGACTATCCATATCCACTTCCAGAATCTGAACATCTATTTGTGATCCCACTTTAGTAAATTCAGATGGGTGTGAATATCTCTTAGTCCAAGAAAGGTCAGAAATATGGACCATACCTCCTATTCCTTCTTCTAGCTCCACGAATACTCCGTATGGCGTTAGATTTTTCACCTCACCTGAGTGCTTAGAACCAGAAGGATAATGTTCTTGTACTTTAGACCATGGATCATCAAGCAGTTGCTTTATACTTAAAGACATTTTTCTGTCTTCTCTATCTATGGTTACTATTTTAGCTTCAAACTCCTGACCTAGGGTAAAGTACTCTCTTGCATTTACAGGCTGATTACTCCAAGTAACTTCAGAAACGTGAATTAAGCCTTCTACACCAGGTATAATCTCTAAGAAAGCTCCATAGTCTTCTATGTTTACAATCTTACCTTTGATTGGCGATCCTTCTACAACTTCTGCCCCAAGCACTTCCCAAGGATGTGGCTGTAATTGCTTCAGTCCTAGTGAAATTCTCTTCTTATCTTCATCAAAATCAAGAACTACGACATTAAGCTTTTGGTTAAGCTCAAGCACTTCGGATGGATGATTAATTCTTCCCCAAGAGATGTCAGTGATGTATAATAAACCATCAACTCCACCTAAATCCATAAAGGCTCCGAAATCTGTAATATTCTTGACAAGTCCTTCTAAAACTTGACCTTTTTCTAGGCTGCTGATAATTGCTTCTCTTTGTTCTGCTAGATCGCTTTCTATCAGAGCTTTGTGAGAGACTACGGCATTCTTTATTACTTCATTTATCTTGACCACCTTGAATTCCATGGTCTTTCCAAGGTAAGAATCATAATCAATGATAGGTTTTATATCAATCTGAGAACCCGGTAGGAATGTCTCTAGTCCACCCATATCCACGATTAGACCTCCTTTGGTTTTGCTTACAATGCTACCTTTAAGGATCGTACCATTATCGTATGAGTCGACAATATCGTCCCATGCTTTGATAAGTTTTGCCTTTCTTCTTGAGAGCTGAAGCTGCCCTTTATCATCTTCCTTAGCTTCAATATAAACTAAGATTTTATCCCCAGCCTTGAGGTCAGGTGTATCCCTGAATTCCGTCAATGAAATAAGTCCATCTGACTTATAGTTTATATCAAGTAAAACATTTCCATCATTGATACTAGAAACTGTCGCTTCTATCAATTCGTACTCTGATATACTATTAAGGGATTGTTCGTAATCTTTGAGATAATTTTCAATCTCTGATTCAGTGTAATTAAGCTTGGCTTTGTTAGAAATGGACCAATCAAAATCGTCGTGAGGCGTAGCTGCTAGTTTGAGATTTTCATCTTCAGTTTCTAGCTCTATTTGTTCTGGACCATCGTCTTCTTTAACTAAGGTGTTTTTTAGTTCTTCACCTGAGGACTCCACAATGGGGTCTTTTGTTACAAGATTATTATCATTATTTGCCATGATATTTAATCAGGTTTGTATGTTTTCCACATCAGGAAAACAGAGGTTAAATAATAAGGACCGCGAAAATACTGCTATTCTAAACAAAAGAAAAGGGAAAATTGCACAAATACACTAAGGGCGAATGGTCTAAAACAATGAGGCAACAATCATTCTTTAAAGGTGTGTAAACCAGAACTCGCCCATAAACTTAGAAGATATATATAATGACTTCATTATATTGGGCATGAAATCAAAGTAAAAGATGAATAATAACAGACCTTGGCTTGACATCTATCCGAATGGTGCTCCTGCAAACATAGATGCGGATAAGTACCCAACTGTCATTCACTATATGAAGGAAGTGTGCAAACGTCTTTCTAAAAGACCAGCCTTTGGAAGCATGGGAGTGACTATGACCTACAAAGAGCTAGATGAAATGAGTACAAACTTTGCAGCTTACCTACATAGCAGAGGGCTAGAGCCAGGGGATAGAATGGCGATAATGATGCCTAATATTCTTCAATACCCTGTCGCGTTATTTGGCTTACTGAAAGCTGGTGTTATAGTGGTCAACACCAATCCGCTCTACACTGCTAGGGAAATGGAGCATCAATTTAATGATAGCGAAGTAAAGGCCATTGTGATCGTGGAGAACTTTGCACATAACCTCGAGAAGATTTTAGGCAAGACTAAGATTAAAACTATAATACTGACTAGTATAGGAGAGATGCTAGGTGGCTTCAAGGGCAAGATGGTGAATTTCGTTCTTAAGAATGTCAAGAGGATGGTTCCAAAATATAATCTGCCAAATACAATCATGATGAAGCAGGCTATTAAGGAGGGCAAGAAGTTTGAAATTAATGCATTTGAGAGTCATCCTGAATCTGTCATAGTCCACCAATATACAGGTGGCACAACTGGCGTGAGTAAAGGGGCGATGCTCACCAATCGAAATTTGGTAGCAAACATGTTACAGATTAAAGCGTTCATCAATCCATATTTGGAGGGTATCGAAGCTCCGGTTATACTTGCCCCGTTACCTCTATATCACATTTTTGCATTTACAGTAAATTGTTTGGCGGGTATGGATATGGGTGCAATGACTGTACTTATCGTTAATCCGAGAGATCTCAAGTCTGTAGTAAAAGAGTTTGAGCGATATACCGTACATGGTATGACGGGTGTGAATACATTATATAATGCGCTTCTTAATGACGAAGGATTTAGAAATACCAATTGGAAAAGCATGACAATGGTTGCCGCAGGAGGAACCGCATTACAAAAAGATGTTTCTGACAGATGGGAGGAATTAACTGGCGCACAGATTTCTGAGGGATATGGAATGACAGAAGCTTCTCCAGTAGTCACATCAAATCCATACAAGAGAACAAGAGTGGGAACGGCGGGCATTCCAGTGCCTTCTACAGATGTCCGAATAGTAGATGATAAAGGCGAGGCGCTTGCGCAAGGGGAGGTAGGTGAAATTCAAGTCAAGGGTCCTCAAGTAATGAATGGATACTATAAAAGACCTGAGGAAACAGCCAACACCATTACTCCAGATGGATGGCTCAATACTGGCGATATAGGAAAATTAGATAAAGAGGGATACCTATCTATTGTAGACCGTAAAAAAGATATGATTCTGGTATCAGGTTTTAATGTTTACCCAAATGAAATAGAAGATGTGGTATGTATGCACTCTAAGGTATTGGAGTGTGCTGCTATAGGGGTAGCGAGTGAAAAGTCTGGCGAAGCAGTGAAAATATTTGTGGTCAAAAAGGATAAAAGCCTGAAGGAAGATGAACTTATAAACCATTGCAAGCAAAACCTGACTGGATATAAAGTGCCGAAGCAGATAGTGTTTACTGAGGAGCTACCAAAGTCTAATGTAGGAAAGATTCTGAGGAGAAAGCTTAAAGAATAAATCCGGATTACTAAAAAAAATGGCCGCTAGTTATCTAGCAGCCATTAATCTTTAGAGTTGGTTTGTATATTATTCCTTAACTAATTCTATCTCGATTTTTTCTACGACTTCAGGATGAAAAGCTATTTCTACTGGATAAGTTCCTATTTCTTTAGGGTCCTCAGGTAATGAAACTTTCTTTCTCTCGATTTCGATATCAAACTTGTCTTTAAGGGCTGCAAGTACTTGCACGTTAGTGACTTTACCGAATATTTTTCCAGATGTCCCTGACTTTACACCAATGGTAAGCGTCTGACCAGAAATCTTGGCAGCCATTGATTTATAATCTTCTAGCTTGGCATTCTCCTTTGCTTGAATTTCAGCGAGAATTTTGTCGAGTTTCTTTTTATTCGTTGGGTTTGCTATTACACCAAAACCTTGAGGAATCAGATAGTTACGACCATATCCAGCCTTTACCTTGACAACGTCATGCTTATACCCAAGGTTATCTACATTTTGTAATAAGATTA
>CAZIMH010000145.1:0-7423 GCA_964540155.1 uncultured Saprospiraceae bacterium | reverse complement strand
GCATTAATCATTAAGATTGGTGTATTGGATTCTATCGTTTGTACGGTCTGAGTAAAGGTACACTCCCCATCATCTAGCGTAATCTCATGCTCGCCAGATGGAATATCGATGACGAACGGAATGCTTTCAACAACTACAGATATGGATGCTGACGGAATATCTAAGCTCAGCGGAAGCGTAAGTCCTTCAGTGCTAGATATTTCTAACGTACCAGAATTTTCCCCAGGACAGATGCTTGTTAGCAATGTTGCAGTAGTAGAACCGACAAAGAGATTAACCATCACGGTACTGTCACAACCAAATTCATTCATAAGGACGGCCTCACCCATGGTGTTACCGGCATTATAAATAGTGCCATTTATCATGGTGTCTCTGTCCTCGCAGAATGATAATTCTAGTATGGTTTCATCTTTCCTGAGTTCATTTATAGTTACAGTAAATAGACTATCACATCCATCGATATTAGGGACAGTGACCATGCCTGATGGGTTAGAAAAATTGAATGTCTGATTGCCAACAACTATATTTTCATCCTCACATAAATCTCTAGTAATCGCTCTCTCCCCAAGATCAAGGACATTAATACTTACATTGAGTATACTATCACATCCGAAGGTGCTTTGCATGCCAGTGTTACTCATCCCAGAGGTCATTCCAGCAGTATATATATCACTACCTATCCTTAATGTATCATTAACACAAAGATCAAAGGTCATATCGAACACCTCTTGTTGTATCTCCACGGTTACATTAACCATACTGTCACAACCCATGGTAGACGCATCTATCAGAGTACTAGTGCCACTAGTTGTATTAATATCATAAGTGATATCTCCTATCGTTTGGGATTCATCTGGACATAACTCAAGTGACATCGTGCCCACGTCAGGTAATGGGAGTATGGTCGCTATCACTCTTGTCACACTATCACATCCAAATACCGACAATATTTGACTAGGGATATCTTCTATAGGATTCTGTGCATCTATGATGACGCCGTCTATTTCTATAAATTCTCCCTCACAGATTTCTGGGGTAAGTAGTCCTATAGTAATATTTTGGAAATCCAATATGAGGTTAATGGTGCTATCGCAACCTGTGGCTGACCCGCCGATAAGATTAATAGTCGTGTCAATATCATCAGTAAATGAAAATCCTGGAATTTCATCAAATGATTGGCCATCACATAATTGACGCGATATATCTTCAATGGCGGAAAGGTTCTCTTGAATGTTGAGCACAATAGTAGAATCGCAACCAAATCTGGTGGTTCTATTTAGTATCGTATCTCTTGTGAAAAATTCACCACCAATTTCTATGCTGTTGCCTTGACAAACGGATGTGTCTATCTGCATCATAAAGGCATCTCTTATATTAAGTGACAGTTGTTCATTGAGGGAGAGTGTCGGGCAGATACCTGCGTCTTCTTCAAAAGAAATAGAATTAATCATAATCTCCCCAGCTGAACCAATGAAGATGCTGTCTGTCACAGAAGCAGGTTCATTGAAGGTAGTACTAGGACAAAGTCTCAGCGTCGTTGTTCCAGGGATGAGTATAACGTCTAAATCTATCCGTTCTTGATTGCTAAGGTCTCCCAGCACTTCTAATATTAATTGTCCTTCTTTGTTACTTAGGATTGTTATATCCGCACATTCTCCAGACCCTGCACAAATATCTGCTACAGATAAGCTGCTTAGAATGGCAGGTTCTTCATTCACAATAATAGAAAACATATTCGTGTCAGGATCACAACCTGCGGCATCAGGTGTAATGTATACAAAGGTTTGGTCTGTGGTAGGGAACCATTCATCAGCAAGTGGTGAATTCAAATCTGAGTCCAAGAAAAAATCACCTCCTGGAGATTCACCCTCCAATCTATCACTTAAGAAAATAGGAATGTTCTCACATACATTTTCATCAGTGACGGCAACGCCAGCGGTCAGTATATCAGAGATAGTTATTTCTATCATTGCTGTATCAGGTGGGCAAGCAGCAGAGCTACTTTCTATGATATAGGAAATCAAGACATTTTGATTAATAGAAAGAGGTAACCAGTTAGCTGGGTCTGGCACACCAAATCCGTCCTGGAGGAAGGTGCCTCCCGCATCTGCATCTGCTGAGATAATGGTATTCAAGTCTATGGCCTGCCCCATGCAGATGGTTGATACGCCATCAAGGCCAGCATTAGGAGTATCTGTTAGGCGGAGTATAGAGGTCGTCATGGCCCCGTCACAAATTTCATTCGCGTTGGCGGATTCTACACTATATATTATTTCAATAAGATCATCTTGGATATTGGATACATCAAATTGGGTAGGGTCACTGATTGGTAAAGATGATTGTTGTCCTGTATTGTAAAACCACTGACCACCAGTCTCCTCATCAGTGAGCAATTGGGTGAGGTTCACATCCGTAGCATTTCTGCATACCGATTCATCGAAGGGAGTGCCTGTAAATGGTAGGCCAGATACATTCACCCTGATAGATGAGGTTGCGATAGGGCAGCCTGCAATTTCTATATTATAATCAATACTGTAATTTCCTTCTATGAGTATAGACAAGTCGACTTGACTTGGATTAGATAAATCTAGATCTGGAATAACTGTTGGCGTGGAGAACATCCCATTCTGATCAGGTGTGCCTAATAAGCTAAATAAGTCTACTGTCAAATCAGTTCCTTGACATAGATTCACCACACTATCTTGACCAGCATTAGGCGGAGAAATAATTTCTAATAGAAATGAATCCTGTGCAAAGCAACCGCCTCCTGTAAGAAAGGCAATACTATCTCTGAAATAGATTTGTGTCGTCGATGTGATTGGTAGTGATGGATCTAAGATTGTACCTGGTGCAAAATCTCGATTTGTGGAATATTGAAGATTTGGATTAGAGGCGTTAGGGAGCGGTAGTGAGCCGGACTCGCAGAACTGTCTCTGAATCACAATGTCTAACCGTGGTGACTGTCCTATTTCAAATACCAAAGTATCCACAGTAGAACAGATCCCTTGCTGCGCAGGATCAAAGAGGAATAAAGTATCCAGAACATTAGAGGTGCTATTAGCATCATCGAATGAAATGGTATCACCTGGGAAGAAAATATTTCCCCCTGGGATAGCAGTATAGAAACCTACAGTAGCAGCAGAAGGTGTAATCTGTGGTAAGATAAGTGTATCACAAATCTGCTCAGGGATAACGGCATTATAATTTACACCTGTCAAGAATTCCAGTCTAATTTGCGTTGTGTCAATGCAATCTATGGTGCCACCAGAGTTGGTAGCAATTAAGAATAACATCGTAATGCCATCAGCCGCAGTAATTTCATCATCTTCAAAAAACGACTGGCCAAAGCCATCTGGATCTGTATTATATTCGAAATCTAAATCATTGTCATTGTCTATTACTGGGTCTGGTAGAAATATCGAACCACATGCAGTGATAGTGCCAGAAGGTGAAATGATTTCTGGTTTTAGGTTCGAAACAACCTCAATAGGTTGGGCATCGAAGCAGCCATCTCCACTTTCATCATAGATATAAATTGTGCTGACGCCGTCTGGAACTGTAATTACTGAAGAGGCATTCATGCCCGGTACAGAAAAATCATTGTCTAAATAATACTGAGGAAAAACTTCGTTTTCTATATCTACTAAATCATCGATGTCTGGAAGTTCTAACTCATTTCCACAAACATCTATTGTCGGCATTTCTACCGTGATGATTGGTCTTAATAGTCTTTCTAGTTGTACTGGAATAATATCTGAAAGACAAGGATTATCATTGACAACAGCATATACAAGATCGCCATCATCTATATCATAGGTATCTGGCGTATTGATAAGATCATCTTCGTTATCAGTCTGTAACCAAATGACGTCAAGCCCATCACCTATTTCGTCATCATATTGGGTAAGGTCTATAGTCTCTCCACTTACAAGACATTCTACTTGTACATTTGGCGGAGTAATGTCTGGATTGTCTTTGAGAATTAACTCGACTCCTAAACCGCTACCAGAAGCTGTGCAGCCACCTGAATCTGAGATGCTTTGAATTTCTAAAGAATTGCCAAAAGCCAGATCAGGCAAGGTAATTTCAATAGGATCACTGTTAAAATCGAATCCAAATGGCCCATTGCATATTTGTATAAAAGTTTTACTTACATCAATAGCAGGAATTGGAATAGGGATAGGGAAGCCTGCTACAGTTAGATCGACAGCATAAGGGGGAGTACCTCCAGTCAATTCTAATTCAATAATAAAATCACCAGTGGCACATTCTCCATCACAAACTATAACATCTCCACCAGCATCAGTCGTCAAAGTACCTGTTACTGTTGCGCCAACGGTAATCTGTATATCATCTGAATCTATACATCCACTGGGATCCACTGCTGTGACGGTATAAGTATGTGTGCCAACTCCTGGCAAATCTGATCCTGAAATTATAGGATTCTGAACATTGCTATTATATCCACCAGGTCCACTCCATGTATAGGTGCTAAATACATTCGATATTTCTTGCAATTCTATATTTTGACCTGCGCAGACATTACTGGATGTAGCGGAGGCCATTGCCATAGGTGCTGGGGTAACTACTATATCTATATCATCAGTCGCCGCACACCCGTTAAAGTCAGTTACAGTAACATTATATGTATGTGTCCCGATATCGGGCAAATCTGTTCCAGTGACAACAGGATTTTCCATAGTGCTCGTAAAACCATTAGGCCCTTGCCATTCCCAATCTACGCCATCTCCACCATCTTCCTCTAGAAAAATATCCGCACCCAAACAAACCATAGTCTCATCAGCATCAGCATCCACTATGGGAAGAGGATCTACTATTATGTCTATCTCTCCAGTTCCTGTACATCCATCTGAGTCAGTCACCGTCACAGTATATGTGTGGGTGCCAGCATCTGGTAGATTAGGAACGGTTACTATGGGGAACTGCAGTGTGCTGGAAAATCCTTCAGGACCTGACCAAGACCAGCTCATAGCTTCATTTGCTGTTTCCTCCAATTCTATATCTTCACCTTCACATAAATTGGTCTCAAATGCATCCAATTCAGTTTCTACTTCTTCATCAATAGTTATCTCAATTTCATCTGTAGCTGTACAATCGTTTGAATCGGTTACTGTGACATTATAAAAATAATCGTCAGGGACTGTGGGTAAATCTGATCCAGTCACAACTGGATTTTGTTGTGTAGATGAAAAACCGTTTGGACCATCCCATTCCCAATCTTCTGCATCATCACTATCTTCCATTAGTTGGATATCATCACCTAGACAAACTGGACTTGTCGCTGAAGTGACAACAGGTGCCCCTTCCCAGCACATAATCACCACATTGGAGTAGGTATTGATTTCATCTAAAGCCCAATTTTGATTTGTGATGTTGATATCTGCAAGCGTTTCTCCTTCAGTACAATATATCATGCTCATGAAGGTTCCAAACTGTGGTGTCGTTTGGTCTGCACCTAAAAGGAATTCTTCTACAACTGAGCCTCCAATAGATACTTCAAACCACATAAAATCCCAGCAAGTGTCACATGATCCTTGGGTCGGTGTTGTAGGATCTCCATCACAGGGATTTGAGCCAAAGGGGCATTCGTCGGCCGCTTCCATATTCATTGTGCCACTTCCTGGATATGGACCACTAAAATTAAAGTCTGCCTTGAACTGGATAGAAGAACAATCGCTAATATCAATGTCATTGTATGAATCTACAACAGGCCCATCTGTGTTTTGATGATTAATAGGACCTTGTTCAACGTCTATAGTACTCTGACATACCAAAGAATTGGCTAATGAAGAAAGGCTTACAATAAGAAAAATGTAAGTGCGAATCACTTCAGTCAGGTTTAGTTATCAACGCATTGTTATGCTGATTCCAGAGGGTACAAACAAATTTAATTTATGTGAGCTGACTTCCCATATTATTTCCATTGTTTTAATGTTAATTTTGTCCTCACATAACATTTTGTCTTTATATGAGTCAGCAATTAAGTGAGCAGGAGGTAATCAGACGGGAGAACCTTCAGAAAATAATTGATTTAGGTGTAGATCCGTATCCAAGTGCACAATATCACGTCAGCCATCAGGCACATCAAGTTCATGAAGGATATGAGGAAGGAAGTGAAGCGTATAGTAAGGTGTCAATGGCAGGACGTATTATGAGTCGACGAATCATGGGTAAGGCCTCATTCGCTGAAATTCAAGATGCATCTGGCCGAATGCAAATCTATGTAAGCCGGGATGATATTTGTCCTGATGAAAATAAAGACATGTACAATCAGGTCTTTAAGAAGTTGATTGATTTGGGTGATTTTATAGGCATAGAAGGTCATGCATTTACTACTAAGACTGGTACGCTATCTATTCATGTGACGAAGCTTACCTTATTAAGTAAATCTCTTAAACCCCTTCCGGTAGTCAAAACAGATGCAGATGGAAATGTATTTGATGGCGTTACTGATCCTGAGTTCAAATACAGACAACGATATGTAGACCTCACAGTTAATCCTGAAGTAAGAGAGACTTTTGTCAAGAGATCTAAGATGGTCAATGCGATGAGGAAGTTTATGGCAGACAGGGGCTATCTTGAAGTAGAAACACCTATTCTACAGCCGATATATGGCGGCGCCGCAGCCAGACCTTTCAAAACGCATCACAATACTTTGGATGTCCCATTCTATCTGAGAATTGCTAATGAGCTATATCTGAAGCGATTAATTGTCGGTGGCTATGACGGCGTCTTTGAATTCGCAAAGGACTTTCGTAATGAAGGTATGAGTCGGTTTCATAATCCAGAATTCACTATGATGGAGCTTTATGTAGCTTATAAAGATTATGAGTGGATGATGGACTTTACAGAAGAGATGTTGGAGTACGTGGCTATGGAAGTTCATGGTACAACTGAGTTGCAAGTAGGGGAGAATCAAATCAGTTTCAAAAGACCGTGGCAGCGGTACACTATGTTTGGAGCCATAGAGCACTTTACCGGGATAGATTGTTCTGAGATGGATGAGGCTGCGCTAAGAGATACAGCACATGGCCTAGGAATCCATATAGATAAGACTCTAGGAAAAGGAAAAATAATAGATGAAATCTTCGGTGAGAAATGTGAGCATCTCCTCATCCAACCGACCTTCATCACAGACTATCCTGTGGAGATGTCACCACTGGCAAAGAAACATAATAGCAAACCGGGTCTCGTAGAGAGATTTGAAGGTATCTGTAATGCCAAAGAAATATGTAATGCATTTTCTGAGCTCAATGATCCTATAGATCAGAGACAACGATTCGAAGACCAATTAGAGTTAGGTAAGCGAGGAGATGAAGAAGCGATGCAATTGGATGAAGATTACCTAAGAGCCCTGGAGTATGGGATGCCACCTACCGCAGGTATCGGCATAGGTATAGAC
>CAZIMH010000144.1:0-7470 GCA_964540155.1 uncultured Saprospiraceae bacterium | reverse complement strand
GAGATAACTAATTCATCTCCTATTGTCTCGGTACCACCTACAAGGTTAGTTAGGCCGCCATGAATAGCAACTTTCTGCTTGTACCTGGTACAGATCTTTAGAATTTCAGATACATCTCTGGTCGATTTAGGAAGCACTGCCGCTATAGCTTTCAGTCCTTCTTCCATTTTCCAGATATGGGTATACCTAGATTGAAGCTGCTCACCTAGAACGAGCTGTTCAGGCAATAACTTCTCTTTCAACTCTGATATGAGATTCATAAAGTCTGCAACTTATCTATGTAGTCAAGTACATTATTTTCTATCCGACTGAGGGTATCTTGATTTGGTTCTTTCTGTAATTTGTTTCCGGTAAGTCTGGTATATAAATCCTCGTATCTATCCGTCACCGTAGAAACAAAATCATCGGGCATAGTAGGCATAGTCTGTCCCTCTTTGCCTTGAAATCCATTAGCCATGAGCCACTCTCTCACAAATTCTTTGGATAATTGCTTTTGTTTCTCCCCGCTCTTTTGGCGGTTCTCATAGCCATCTAATAGATAGTATCTAGAACTATCTGGCGTATGAATCTCATCGATAAGGATAATATCGTCATCATAGAATCCAAACTCATATTTGGTATCCACTAGGATAAGTCCCTTTTCTTTTGCCATTTGGGTACCTAGATAGAAGAGCTGAAGGGCATAGATACTCAGCTTATTCCATGTCGTTTGCGAGACGATGCCTTTGCTAAGAATCTCTTCCATAGAAATATCTTCATCATGTCCTTCCGCTGCTTTTGTGGCAGGCGTTATTATGGGATCTATAAAGCGATCCCCTTCTTTCATACCCTCGGGCATTGGAACGCCACATATCATGCGTTTACCGGCCTTATATTCTCGCCATGCATGTCCAGCCAAATACCCTCTCACGACCATCTCTAACTTTATGGGTTCCGCCTTTTTCCCAATACTCACATTAGAATCTGGGCTGGCTTCTAACCAGTTGGGCACAATGAGTTCTGACGCTTTAAGGAAATGGGTCGCAATTTGATTAAGTATCTGCCCTTTATAAGGAATTGCCCTAGGTAATATGTGGTCAAATGCAGAAATCCTATCTGTTGCAACAATAACAAGGAAGTCCTTGAGGTCATATACATCTCGAACCTTTCCATTGTATACGCCTATCTGGCCTGGAAAATTGAAGTTCGTTTCCTTTATTCCGTTTTGCATCTATCATTAATCTTTGTCATCGAAAATACTTAATGCAGAGAACATATTCTAAACCTACTATATATGAAGGCTTTACTTAACGTAATAATTTTATTTTTGAGTAAAATAAATTTATGCAAGCCGTATTGCAACCGTGGCCATGGTATGTGGCAGGGCCGCTTCTTGCTGGTGTTCTCTTTGTCATGCTCTATTTTGGAAAGACCTTTGGATTTTCTTCCAATTTGCGAACCTTATGCACTATTGGTGGTGCAGGGAAGGTGGCGTCATTTTTTGACTTTGACTGGAAATCACAACAGTGGAATCTTCTTTTTCTAGTAGGTACTGTCGTTGGCGCCTTTATAGCTTCACAGTTCTTGATGGAAAATCATCATGTAAATCTCAATCCCAAAACCATAGAAGCATTAAGTAATCTAAATATCAATGCTAACATTGACAGCTATGTGCCGCAGGAAATATTTGACCAAAATCAACTTGGCTCCCTCAAAGTCCTTTCTATTCTTCTAGGTGGCGGCCTCTTGATAGGTTTTGGTACTAGATGGGCTGGTGGGTGCACTTCTGGGCATGCCATCACAGGGCTTAGTAACCTTCAGATTCCTTCGCTTATCGCAACGGTTGGCTTCTTTATAGGAGGCTTGTTAATGACGCATCTTTTATTACCTCAAATTTTTGGTTAGATGAAAACACTACGATTTTTAGTTACCGGAACCATATTCGGAATCATCCTCACCAAGTCTCAAGTGATTTCTTGGTTTCGCATATATGAGATGTTCAGGTTTGAATCCTTTCATATGTATGGCATTATAGGATCTGCAGTGATTCTTGGAGTCGTCATTACGAGAATAATCGGCAAGATGCAGATGAAGGACATTCATAATGAGGAAATAATAATCCCTGATAAAAACAAAGGCTTCGTCCGCTATATGATGGGCGGTATATTGTTTGGTCTAGGATGGGCGCTTGTAGGTGCTTGTCCGGGTCCACTATTTGCATTGCTTGGCGCTGGATATTGGACCATATTAGTTGTGATTATTGGTTCTATTCTCGGGACATTTTTATATGGTTTATTTAGGAACAAATTACCCCATTAAGGAGTTAATTAAACCTGTAGCAGAAGTAAAGTTGACATATGCATATCGAACAAATATATACAAAGTGCCTAGCCCAAGGGGCTTACTATATAAGATCTCAAGGAGAGGCTGTTATAATTGACCCACTGAGAGAGTCCAGTCCCTACTTAGAGCGGCTAGAGAAAGATGGTGTGGCGTTAAAGTATATTTTCGAAACGCATTTTCACGCCGATTTTGTCAGTGGACATGTTTCCTTAGCTGAGAAGACAGGTGCGAAGATAATTTATGGCCCAGAGGCTAAGACAAGCTATATAAGTTATAACGCCGTAGATGGTGAAACTTATAAAGTTGGTGACATTACGATTAAGGCCTTGCATACACCAGGTCATACATTAGAAAGTACCTGTTATCTATTATTAGATGCTGACAATAAGCCGCATTGTGTATTTACCGGAGATACCTTATTCTTAGGTGATGTAGGAAGACCAGATTTATGTCAGAAAGGTGCAGATATAACTGAAGAGGATTTGGCCTCTATGCTTTATGACAGTTTACGTAGTAAATTAATGCCCCTTCCTGATGATGTGCTCATATATCCAGCGCATGGTGCTGGCTCAGCATGTGGCAAAAATATGATGAATATTACGGTAGACAGTCTAGGTAATCAGAGAGAAAGTAATTATGCCTTGCGAGCAGATATGACCAAGCAAGAATTTATAAAAGAGGTCACTGAGGGATTGACTTCTGCACCTGCTTATTTTCCACTCAATGTTTCATTAAACAAAGAGGGGTATGAACATCTAGAAGATATCTTAGTGAGAGGGACCTCTAAATTGAGTCCTGCGGAATTTGACGCATCTAGAAAGCACGATGATGTCCTAGTATTGGATGTCCGAAGTAAAGAAGACTATGCAACTGGGCATGTACCAAAATCTATATTCATCGGATTGGATGGCAGTTTTGCCCCTTGGGTAGGAGCGATTCTGAAAAATACAAATCAAAAGCTTCTCCTTGTAACGCCTGAAGGCAGAGAAGAAGAAACTGTCACGAGGTTGAGTCGTGTGGGCTTTGACAATACCTTAGGGTACTTGAATGGTGGACTAACAGCCTGGCAGTCTGCAGGTAACCCAATCAGTATGGTAGAAGAAATCAATGCAGATGTGTTGCTTAATAAAATGTCTAGCCAAGACACCTCAGTCATCGATGCCAGAAAGCCAGGGGAATATAGCTCTAGCCATGTTGCTAATGTCAAGAGCTTACCTCTTAGTCAGATATCTGATAGGATAAATGAAATTCCTGACCAAGTCCCAACTTATGTCCACTGCCAAAGTGGTTACAGGTCATTAATAGCCTCTTCCGTTGTCATGGCTCAAAGTAACAAAAAGGTAATCAATGTGTTAGGAGGGTATAACGCCTTAGTAGCCAATGGTGCTTTATTAGAAGAACAAGCTTGCTCACACTCATAATCTATAAGTATGGAAATCAAAAGTATCACAGTACAAGAATTAAAAAACTTAATAGATAACAATAAAGAGCACGTACTCATAGACGTTAGGGAACAGCATGAATATGATTTCGTTAACCTAGGGGCAGAACTGATTCCTGTTTCTGCGGTGGCTTCCAAGATTGATAATTTTGACAGGGAGGAAGAGATTGTTGTTGTTCACTGCAGGTCAGGTGCAAGAAGTGCTAATATAATTCATCAGGTACAGCAGCTAAGAGGCTATGAAAACTTATATAATCTTGAAGGAGGGATTCTCGCCTGGGCTAAAGAGATAGATTCTTCCCTACCCACCTACTAGAAGCGTTTACCATATATTCACTTCAGGCTCCAGCTCTATTCCAAATTTTTCTTTGACGTTAGATTGTACCTGCTTACTAAATTCATGGATTTCTTTTCCAGTAGCATTTCCGTGATTAACAAGTACTAGTGCTTGGTTCTTATAAGTCCCAGCATCTCCTACCCTTTGTCCTTTCAGTCCACACTGATCTATTATCCATCCTGCAGATAACTTTACCATATCTGCATCTACAGGATATGTAGGCATCTTCGCATAGGACACTAGCAGTTGATTAGCTTTCTCTTTGGAAACAATAGGATTCTTAAAGAAGCTGCCTGAATTTCCTAGCACCTTCGGGTCAGGTAACTTTTGTCGTCTGATATCGCTGATTACTTCTCCCAAATCAGCTATTGAAGGTTGAGTGATTCCCTTTTCTTTTAGATGATTAGTCACTGCACCATAGCTATCATTTAATACATGATATCCATCCTTTGTCAGCTTAAGAATGATACTGGTTATGACCATTCTTCCTTTCCAAATGGTTTTGAAGTTACTGGTCCTGTAGCCAAAGCCACATTCTTCATTATGAAAAACTAATTCGTTGTTCGTTTTAGTGTCATAAGCCGTTACAGAGTGTAAGACATCTTTTATCTCTACACCATAAGCGCCAATATTCTGCATAGGAGCTGCGCCACACTTGCCAGGAATGAGTGATAGGTTTTCTATACCACCGAGGTTATTTTCTATAGCCCACAGTACAGCATCGTGCCATATCTCACCAGCACCAAACTTAACCAAAGCATAAGCATCTTCCTCTTTAAGGATTTCAATGCCTTTTATATCAATTAGGATGACTGGGTCCGTGTTTGGTTTCAGAAGCAGGATGTTGCTTCCTCCTCCTAGAATTCTAGTCTTAGAACTCTTTAAAATCTCTTTGAGGTAAAATAAGTCAGAGACCTCACCTACTGTAATAAGTGTATTGAAAGAAGTATCAATTCCGAATGTATTATAAGGCTTGGATGAAACGTTATTCTGTATCCGCATAGACTACAGTTCGCTCTCTGGTCTCTTGATTTTTTTAAGCTGGATAATATTAAATCCAAACTGCAGACCAATATGAAAATTATTAGCAGAATCTAAATCAGGATTAAATCCATAGCGTCCAAAGAGCTCCGCTGTAAAACCGGAAATACCAACACCACCGCCTATCTGAATATTGTAAGTCCTGAAGAAATCACGGGTTACTCCCCTATCTACAAACTCTTGAGTTAAGCCAAAAATCTCCGTACGATTATACTGGACACCTCCACCAACGGAAAACCCTGCCTTCATAACTTTATTCAATCCAGACAAACCACCAAAATTGAGCTTGCCCATAATAGGAAATGAAACTGCGCCTAGACCTTTATAATCTCTTATCGCTAGACCTAGTAAAGAAAGGTTTGCCTGCGACTCCACAGAGACAGAAAATGTTTTCCCTCCAACCCAAATCTTTGGACCCAATGCAATATTGAGCAAGACACTTCCATTTCGTCTATGTGCTATCCCGTCTTCTGGATTATTGTAGATATTGTAAAAATCGTTAGAAGCGGTTAGCCCAATTCCAAACTGAGCTTCTGAGCTATGTATGATAAACAAACAAAAGAAGCCAGAAATTAAAAACTTGGTCCATCTGCGCTTGATACTATGCTTCATTTAGTCCTTTTGTAATCTTGATTTTAATGTCCTGTAATTTTGAAAACTATAGATCCACACATTTCTGGTGTCGTAGAACTTTTAAACCAAAATTCTTTAGACTTTCTCTCCGCTAATGAAATGATACTTTGTGTGTTCAATGTAGATTCTCCAGCATTAAAGTTGGCTCCTACTACTTTCCCATTGTTGTTAACACAAATATCAATAATAACTTCACCTGAGGTATCCGATAGCATAAGGATGCTCGGCTGTTGTAATACTCTTCTAGAACCAAGACCATTTCTAATTTCTAAAGTCAGGTCCTCATCTATGAAAATTTCATTTACAGAATCATCTATTTCAGGCTCTGCAGGAGGAGCTGGCTGAAATATAACAGGATCGTCATTCTGCGTATCTGAATTAGTCGTCGTGCCTCTATCCGTTCCGCCTTTAGTCTGACTTCTAGTAGATCCAGTGTCACTTCCTGTGTCTGTGCTTGGTGATGTATCTGTATTGGTTGGTGTATCCGTATCAGTCGTACCCGTATCAGAATCATCATCAGAACCAGGAAGTATATCTCTTAATATATCAGAAATCTGGTCTTTAATATCCTTAGCCGTATCGTTATTCGTTGGCTGAGATGTATCATTTCCTTGGTTTGTAGATGGAGAATTCCTATTGGCATCTGAGCCAATGCATAAACTTTCAAAGGTTTCTAGAGTTGTCTCTCCTGCATCCACTTTACCAATCGCTTTCTGAGATTTCGCAAACAACTCAAGTGCTCTTGGTGATACCCCTTTGTTTTCGAATATGGTTAGAATATCATTATAAGTACCCTGGTAGGCGCCGATATTATACTTCGCATCAGCTCGCTTAAACATCGCATCCCTGAAGTTGGGGTCTTTAGCAATGATCTTTGTGAATTCTTTTATGGCATCCTCATATCTGCCTGTTTCCATCAGATAATCAGCTTTGACATAGATGAAACCGAGTTCTTCATCTAAGGTCTGTGTCCATGCTGTAGTTAGGACTATCGAAAGCAAAATGGTTGTGAATATCTTCATAGTTACAATTATTCTAATATGTGCAAAAGTACTGTCTTATTAACTTTAAGACGGCGACTTTCACAAAATGTTATCCATTTAGTGGTAATCCGCTTATTAAATTATCGTTAAACAAGCCACAAGCAGCTCATTATCAAGCTAATTGACAAAAATCACTGTCTGTCATTTTGTCATACTAACTTGTAATTTGCTTACCTTAGCGCTTAGAAAATTGATTTTTTTATCCACTATGGCAAACAAAAGAAGCAGTCAAATTTTAGACAAGGACATTGACATCACCCGGCAGGGAGAAGTGTTTAATAACGAAAGTGGGATTCAGGCCTCTAAGCAATTTTATATAGAGAGTTATGGCTGTGCTATGAATTTCAGCGATTCAGAGATCGTCGCCTCTATTTTAAATTCTGAGGGATACTCTGCCACCAAGGACATGAATGAAGCCGATCTGATTCTGGTCAACACTTGTTCTATAAGAGAAAAAGCAGAAGATACTGTAAGACGTAGATTGCAAGTCTATAACAGTGTCAAGAAAAAGAAGAAAGGGGTGCTTATAGGCGTTCTAGGATGCATGGCTGAAAGACTTAAGGCTAAGTTTCTAGAACAAGAAAAAATAGTTGACATAGTCTTAGGTCCAGATGCATACAGAGACTTACCCAGACTTATATCCAATGCCTCTG
>CAZIMH010000143.1:0-7490 GCA_964540155.1 uncultured Saprospiraceae bacterium | reverse complement strand
TAAACTCTATTCCTACAGGTACAGGTAATAAGAAAAGTAGAATTCTTGCATGGACGTTTATGACAGAAGACCAAAGAAAACCTTAGCACTTCAATTATTAAATTGTCTTACACTGTACCATTAGGTTCAACTTTGTAACTTAGCATCTTATAATACATACACCCATGACGAAAAAACCAAATAAAATAAGAAACATTATCGGCTGGGGCCTTAGTGCCATACCTGTAGGCGCACTTGTCGGCGGTAGTTATAATAAGCTGACCGGCAATCCAGAATTGGCTGCCAAAGTCCCGTACATCGACCTTACTGTGTTAGCGATTATCTCTATTACAAGTATTATCGTCTATCTAATTCCAAAAACGAGTAACATCGGGTTCTTTCTGTTATGCTCTTATTTTGGCGGGGTCATTGTAGGAGAATTGGCCATGGGAGAATTTCCGCTAATTGGAATTTTGCTTTCAGTTTCGTTATATGTAGGCACGATGCTTAGAAAGCCAAGTCTTTCTGGATTGAATATATAATCAGCCTTAAACTAAGAATTATTTCTTACTCTTGTAGGATTCGTAGCTGTCTGTAAGTTTTTGTTTAAGGTCTTCTATAGACTTATCCTGGACAAATTCGTAGTCGACAAAAATATCGTCAGTTGTAGGCAATGAACTTATATCATTCTTATTTGCTACGCCATATATTATTACTGGATAGGATTCTGAGTCACCTTCATACGAAATGGTTACTGTATGATACATATGCATATGCCCGTCATCTTCAAAAGTCTCCATGCCATCAATCTTTACATCATCGAAATACTCAGCATTCTCTAAATATGCTATCGAGGAAATTTCTATAAACTTTGACATGGTTTGTAAACTATCAGGCAATACATTGACCTGAGGAAAGAGCTTCTGGATGTCATAGAATTCAGCGATGCAGTAATAACAGTCTTGATTGTTATTAAATATAGGTTTGAAATCTACCTCACCACCAGATCTTAGCATACACTTACCACCTTCCGTCTGATAAAAGAATGAAGTAGTATCCGTATAAAAATAATTTGCAAGATTATGGGCTAATTCGTTCTTATCTGAAAATCCTAAAATGCGCATGAAATTATAGGCTTCTCCTAATATCTGTTCCTTTTCATCAGGAGCCTCCAAGATGCGTTCATATAAGTCCATACCTTTAGTCTCTACTATTTCATGTATATATTCTAACTGCTCATAGTCTACAATCTCTTGTTCTAATACATCATGAAAAAAGTAATCTAATACTAAAGCACTATCTACTATTGCCAGCTCTGTTAACTCTGGTATTATTGGTTTCAAGAAGGACATATCATCATTCTCATAAAGCGCTTCATTAATACTCCAGCTATCTTCGAGTCTGGGTAGGTCTTGCTGTAGTAGTGACTTGGCCAACAAAATAGCTTCTTCCTTTCCTTGTTCTATCAAGATTTCTATGATAGCTAATTGGACGTTGTCATTTGTACTAGGATTTAAATATATTGGCTGAAGAATATCTTGTAAACCTGATACTTCACTCTCTGCAAGAAATTGAAGCATATTCACATGATAAGCTGAAGTATACTTATCATACTTGCTGTCCTTATAGTCAATTAAAATATTCTTCAGTATCTCAGGGCTGAATTTAAATCTTGAAATCGCCTCTGAGGCCTTGTAGGATATAAGACTATCAGGACTAGTGAGGTCATCTAGAAGTACTTTTCTTACAAGGCTGCTATCACGCAATAGGAAAGATGGTTTATTTGTCGTCGTCTTTAATCTAAATCCATCTAGAAACTGCTTCAGCGCTTTATCAGATATAGCTGCACTATCCTGTAAAACAGAAATTGCATAGACCTTATCTCCGTCCAGCAAAATTCTTTTCTGATGGTCCAACTGGTTATCGCTGTTCCTTAGCTGTACTCTAAATTCAGGCATGCCTTTATAAGTTACCCGTGAAGAATTCACAATCGTATCGGTATAGCCTGACAATAATTCTTGTACTTCTTTCTGACAACTATCTATGTGCTCATAGGTAGCATAAGGTGACAAGGTGAATTCATTCACCCAAACATTCATACTTGTATTCTGATCTATAGCTCTATAACTTATTTCTTTCTCAGCAATATAGCCAAGGGAAGTATAATCCTCTTCTGTCTCTATAGGAGTTGCAGGAAAACTAGTGGCAAATAAATCATTCTCATAGGGCTCATGAGTATATTGGCCATAACTCATTATATTAAAACTAGTAATGAAGTTGTTAGCTAACTCAAAATTATCTTTACTGATGGCCCCAGTAGAAAATATCTGATACAGTCGATTACCTCTAGCAAAGGCCTTTGCCATCACAAAAGAACTATCAGCAAATACTGCATGAACTTCTCTGCCACCATAGTCTGACGACTTTCTATCGTATACGAGGGAATCGCCTTCTGACACAAAATAATCTTTGTAGCCTTCCATTATGAAATCTATATCCTCTACAATACTCCCAGGCTCATAATACGAGTATAGAACAATATGGACTAATTTATTTTTTTGGTCGAAAAAATTATGATACACATTGGTGTTCACCGACCCATCAGAGTCATCCTCTTGATTAAATTGCTGGTGAGGCAAATTAGTCATTAATGAAAAGGCTCCTACTTCATCTATGTAATTTTTAGGTGCCTTCTGTTCTACAGAATAAAACTGAACATTATTATAATACTTACTTTTAATTTCTTCTTCTACGTCTCCCTTTACAAATTTTGAAATACCCAGTGAGTACAAATTATTATTGACTATGAGATAGCGATATGAACTTATCTTCCCATTATAAATATATTCTAATTCCATAGTTGGATGTCCCTCATAGGTAGAAAAGGACACGTCACCTTTCAGACGTGCACCTAGGTTTGAAATACTCTGAGTTACTTCAAGTTTAAGAGAATCCAAATTATAATTATTGACTAATACAGGAACAACCGCATACATATAAAAGTACCCTGAGCCCAAATCTGGATAAGATCGCACCTTGACAATTCCTGCCATAGACTCCGGTAAATAATTATAGGCTTTATCAGGAATTAAAATTGAAAATCCTTCATCTTTGTACTCTTCTCTTACCCATTCCAAATCTTTATCAGCCAACTCCTTATTGATAAGATTATTAGTGAAAGAAACTGCTACAGGTTCCACCGTAAATCCTTTGTCCTGGAGCAATTTAATCATGCCTTGTTCTCCTGAGAGATGCGCAGCGCCCACTGCCATAAAAAGACCACCATCTTTTATATACTCAATAGAACTTTGTATCATTACCTCATTGCGATAGTTGAAAAAATCATCCATCGCATAGTTGGTTCTCTTAAACAAACCATCCACATCTCCAGCAATGTATAACTCGATTAAGTTTTCAAGTACATGTGAGTTTTTATATTTCTCATAAATACTCTTCCCTTTATCTTTTTTATCATCTTCCTTTTTCGTTTCACTAGCATTAGATTTCAATGCTTTCTTATGATTATCTATAGATTCTAATCCGACTATGTTCTTCTCTAATATTCTTGCAATATGATAGAGGTGAGCATCTAAAAAGGTATTCTTATCTTCATTCTTTTTAAATCCTTTCTCCATCAATAGTGGAATCAAATCTTTATTCTCTTCTGAGATATTACTTAATTCAATCCCTGTTCGCTCCTTTAATTCCTTATTGATATCTTCCTTTAATTCTTCATCTATATCCTCATAAAGCTTCTCCAAATTATTATTGACTGCCTGGTTAAAAGGATCCACTATAAGATATTTATTCATGGAATCAGGATGAATTTCTAATGCAAAATTCTTACAGGATGCAATACGTAGATATAGGCTGTCACTAAAATTAAACACCCTCTCATCAGCAATATGCATGGTACCATACAGGTAAGAAGTATGGGCCAAATCAGGTGAGCTAATCTGCCAAAGCAATTGGTGCTGAGCAGGCGCTTCTTGAGCACCTAATGATATGAAAGAATAAAAGCCAAGGATGAGTATAAGAAGTTGTTTTGATTTCATGATGTCTTATTAGAGGAACCAAAATACGATATTAATTAAATCATATGACTCTTAAGAATCCTTTGCATTTAGATGAGTTTGACACAATAGAGAAAAATCTATAGACAAACTGCCAGTATAAAAGAAATTTTCTACGACATTGGCTGGCTTCCTGTATATAAAATGCACAATTCTCCCTTCGAAGTGATAACTTAGATTCTAATAATTTAAAAACGCATTTCCTATGTCATATAGAAGTTTAACTTTCGTGTTCGTGCTTATTATTGGGTTATCCAGTTGTTATACACCACAAGATGGTAATGATGCCTTCAGCACAGAAAAGGCATCCAACGAAGAGAAGAGCCATTTCCCTTCAGACCATATGACGGCCAAGCTTTTTCCCCACTATACATTTAATCATACTGCTTATTTTGAAAGAATAGATAGTATCAAAAATTCTACACTATTGCGGAATTCTGTAGGCACATGGGAGGATCAGGGACCAGGCAATATAGGTGGCAGGGTCAATGCCCTAGCCATAGACCCTAACAATGACAATGTGATGTATATAGGCTATGCCAGAGGAGGCATCTATAAAACGACGGATGGTGGGATAACATGGAACAGTATCTTTGACCAATTCACTTATTTGGCCATATCAGATATTAGGATAGATCCTGACAACACAGATATAATATACATAGGCACAGGTGATGAGAATATCAGTCACTATCCTGGCATAGGTAATGGGGTGTATAGATCCATGAATGGCGGTGCCACTTGGGAGCATTTAGGACTAAGTGAAGAGAGTATCATATCGGACATCAGATTGGCATCTAACGGAAACCTATATGCGGGCGCCATGGGATTGCCATTCGAGCGATCATCAGATCGTGGGCTTTATAAGTCTACTGACAATGGTGAACGTTGGTCTCAGGTATTATTTATAGATGATTCCACAGGGGTTATAGATTTGGAAATTCCTACCGATAATCCAGATCTCATATTTGCTTCTGGATGGACAAGGATAAGAAGTAATAACTTTTCTAGAGTCGCAGGTCCTGGAAGTGCGATATATCGATCACGTGATGGAGGAGAAAACTGGGACAAGCTAGGTACACAAAATGGACTTCCTGATGGAGAATTTGTGAGAATAGGTTTGGATTTATTTGGCAGCAGTGGAGAGACAATCTTTGCCACCTACTCAGCGACCTCTGATAATAATCCATTCTGCGAAAGTGGCGGGATTGGTTTTGTGGGATTATATAAATCAACTGATGGCGGCGACAACTGGGTGAGAGTCCCTACAGAGGAAGAGAGTGGGTTTGATTGCAATTTCCAGAGAGGGTTCGGTTGGTTCTTTGGGAAAGTAGCCGTAAATCCAGAAAACGAAAATGACATTTCACTTCTAGGCGTCACTTTAGAAAGAACGACTGATGGCGGTCAGACTTGGAATAATTTTACCAGTCTTGGCGTAGATAATCCTCATGTAGATAATCACGATTTAGTATATAATAATGGAAGGTTATACCTGGGTACTGATGGTGGCGCATACATGCTTGATGAGTCAGTGAATGATAGTTGGGTTGATATAGAAAATGTATCTACCAACCTTTTTTATAGGATAGCGTATAATCCTCACAGACCAGACCTCTATTACGGTGGCCTTCAAGATAATGGTACCGTAAGTGGTAATCAGCAAAACATAAATGATTGGGACAGGATACTTGGTGGTGATGGTTTCCAGGCACAGTTTAACAGGGACAATCCGCTTGAATTCTACGTAGAGACTCAGAATGGCGATATTAGAAGAACAGAGGATGGTGGATTCTCATTCTCCATTTATACTAACGGCCTAACGGGTGCCCGTAACTGGAACATGCCTTACTTCATAAGTCCACATGATCAGAACGTTCTTTTTACAGGAACCAATGCCATCTTCAGAAGAGATAATAATGCAGCAGATATCTGGTTGCCTATAAGTAATGATCTCACGAATGCCTCAGAAGATAGTCTACAATTTCATCAGCACGATATGACTACCCTAGCACAATCACCTATTAATCCTGACTTGGTGTACGCAGGTACAAGTGACGGACTCGCTTGGGCAACTACAGATGGTGGAGACACATGGAATCTTATTTCAGAGAATCTCCCTAGAAGATATATCTCTGATATCAAAGCCTCTCCTAGCTTTGAGAATACTGTCTATCTGAGCATAAGCGGTTACAAGAACAATGATTTTGGTGCTTATATATACAGATCTGATGACAGTGGTCTTACCTGGACGGACATCTCTAGTAACCTCGTCCAAATGAGTGTTAATGATATTTATATCCTACCCAATGATAATGATGAATCAATATTTGTGGCTAATGAAATCGGTGTATACTTTTCAGAAGACGCAGGTGATAGTTGGATCAGGCTTGGCGATGATTTTCCATTTATCCAATGTCTAGATTTAGAATACAACCCAGAGAATTTCGAAATATATGTTGGCACTTATGGAAGGGGTTTGAGATCTTATGACCTAAGCCAATTATTTGATACAAGCACACAGGATGCTGAGGATAAAGTGACTTTCACAATAAACAACCCAGTCTCTTCGACTCTATATCTTAATGCCCCTGAAGAGCAAGGTGACTTTACCGTCAAGATATTTAGTACGCAAGGAACGCTTATCCTAGAATCAAAAAATAACAAAGCGATTGATTTATCACATTTGCATTCAGGACTGTATGTTCTCTCACTGGCGAGTGGAAATTCTGTGGTGAGTCAGCAGTTTGTTAAAATTTGATATAGTCGGTGTATGTTAATTCAGATTGATTTATGAGAGATATATCCACAATTAAGTAACTTCCCAAAAAATAAAGAGATGAGTCTATTTAACGTACTAGGAAATATAATTAAGAAGGTTGCTAAGAAAAACGAAGAGGACATTAGTGTAAAAACAGCAGACCCTGTTGTATGGAATGAAGTTCAGAAAAAATTTGAATCCGTCGATGCTAATATTCCTTCAGGCGGAAGACGTTCTGATATGTATAAAGATTATGAACGCAAAGTTCTGGAAGCGAAGCAGGAAAACGAAGCTGACCCTCAAGTAGAAACAGCGGACAATTCTGTATATGATGACCTATTAGCTGAACTTAAGAAGATACAAGAGCAAGACAATACCAGTGCAGAAGCGCCTAGACCGACTCATGAAGCACCTGTATATATTCCACCAGTGCAGAGAGGTCCACTAGAATCACAAACACAACCCAATATTCCTACGCCACAGTCTCGAAACCAATTTGGTGCCCAAGCCTTCACAAACAGTCCGGGCTCATTAGCACTCAGAGAAGCACCAGATATGGGTGCACAGCAATCGTCATTCCGCATACCTACTAATAGTCAATTGAATGTACTTGAGTATTCAGAAAATTCAATTATTCTCGACGGTCAAAGAAGTCGGTTTGTATTGGTAGAGTTTCAAGG
>CAZIMH010000142.1:0-7517 GCA_964540155.1 uncultured Saprospiraceae bacterium | reverse complement strand
TTAACACCTAATATATGGACGTTATTAATACAATAGGAAGAAGAAAAGCTTCCGTTGCAAGAATTTATCTAAAAGAAGGTGGTGGTAAGATTACTGTCAATGGGAAAGACTATAAAGAATATTTTCCTATTCCGAATATGCAATTCAACCTAGAAGACCCACTCAATATTGTAGAAGGCCTAAAGTCTTATGACATTAATGTCAATGTCAAAGGGGGTGGTTTTAAAGGTCAGGCAGAAGCGATACGGTTAGGTATATCTAGAGCACTTGTCAAGGTCAATGAAGAGAACAAAAGTGCACTGAAAGCAAAGAAGTATCTCACCAGAGATGCAAGAGTAGTAGAACGTAAAAAATATGGAAAGCCTAAAGCAAGAAAGAGCTTCCAGTTCTCTAAGAGATAATGTTCTACCCTTTCAGTTAAACTTTAATTTTTAATCATTCAGAAAATTTAAAATGGCTAAACCAACATATAAAGATCTATTGGACTCAGGCGCTCATTTAGGGCATATGAAGAGAAAGTGGAACCCTAAAATGTCCCCATATATTTTTATGGAGAGAAAGGGTATTCACATCATAGATTTGAATAAGACCTTAGAGGGTATAGATAATGCAGCCAGTGCCCTACATCAAGTAGCTAAGTCTGGTAGAAAGGTCATGTTTGTTGCTACTAAAAAACAAGCAAAAGAATCTGTAGCCAATATGGCAAGATCAGTCAACATGCCATTTGTCACAGAAAGATGGCTCGGGGGTATGATGACTAACTTCTCTACGATCAAGCGTTCTGTCAAAAAGATGAACAACATAGACAAGTTGTTAGCAGATGAGAATGTGACAAGCATCACCAAGAAAGAGAGATTGACACTTACGAGAGAGAGAAATAAGTTGGAGAAGGTCTTGGGTGGAATTGCAAATATGAACAGACTACCTGCTGCAATTTTTGTAGTAGATATTCATCATGAACACATTGCAATAAAAGAGGCAAAGAAATTAGGTATCAAAATATTTGGTATCGTAGATACTAACTCTGACCCTACCGAAGTAGATTTTCCTATTCCTGCAAATGATGACGCTTCTAGGTCTATTAATACTATAACCAATTACATAGGAGAAGTTATCAAAGATGGTCTGGACGAGCGAAGAAAGATGAAGGAAACGCAGAAGGCAGAAAAAAGTGCGGTGGCAGCAGCAGCTCCACCAAAAGAAACCAAAAAAGCAGAGACTAAAAAATAGTCAAAAGTCTCTTTTGTAAATTTTATTCTATCGTAAATAATTAAAAATTAAATCATGGCTATTTCAGCAGCAGACGTAAAAAAATTAAGAGATCAGACCGGTGCAGGAATGATGGATTGCAAAAAAGCACTGGTAGAAGCTGGCGGAGATTTCGAAAAGGCAATAGAAGAACTTAGAAAGAAGGGACAAAAGTTGTCCGCAAAAAGAGCTGATAGAGAAGCAAAAGAAGGGGCAGTAATTGCAAAAACTTCTCACAATAAAAACAATGGTGTCGTCGTCAGATTGAGTAGTGAAACTGACTTTGTATCTAAAGGAGATGGATTCGTTGCGCTTGCCAATGAGTTTGCAGACATTGCTTTAAAAAATCTTCCTGAATCAAAGGATGATTTACTTGCGCTTGATTGTGGTGGTATGACTATCGCTCAGAAAATAGAAGAGCAAACTGGTGTAATCGGTGAAAAAATAGAATTGACAGATTATGCCAAGATTGAAACTAAAGGTGGGGAAGGTCAGGTATTACCGTACATCCATATGGGTAATAGAGCTGCTGTAATCGTTGCTGTCAATCTTGAAGGACCTCAGTATGAAGAGCCAGCTAAAAACGTTGCAATGCAGGTAGCAGCTATGCACCCTATCGCATTAGACAAAGATGGTGTAGATGCTACTATTGTAGAGAAGGAAATTGAAATCGGAAAAGAAATTGCAAGAAAAGAAGGTAAGCCAGAAGCGATGCTAGAAAAAATTGCAACAGGTAAACTGAATAAATTCTTCAAAGAGAAGACGTTACTAAATCAAGTATATGTGAAAGCAACGAGCAAAGAGAATGTAGGCCAATACTTAAAGAGTATAAATCCTGATCTCACAGTGACAGCATTCAAGCATATCAAATTAGGATAAAAAATTAAAAGCGATTCGATTATTTGAATCGCTTTTTTTTTACTTGCACCTCATCTTCTATATCTGAACTAATTCAAACAACAATATGGCAATCAAATACAAACGAATATTGCTTAAGTTATCAGGAGAGTCTCTTATGGGAAAAGAGAAGTTTGGTATATCCCCTGATAAGCTTAATCATTATGCTCGTGAGATAAAAAAGATTGTTGATTTAGGTGTTGAAACTGCCATTGTCATTGGTGGAGGAAATATATATCGTGGTTTGCAAGCTGAAAAAAGTGGAATAGAACGCGTACAAGGTGACTATATGGGTATGTTAGCAACTGTCATGAATGGTATTGCTCTAGCGAGTGTATTAGAGTCTCATAATATATATGCCCGTCTTGTGTCAGCCTTAGAGATGAAAGAAGTGGCAGAACCATTTATTAGAAGAAGAGCGATAAGACATTTAGAAAAGGGAAGAGTCGTTATTTTTTCTGGTGGAACTGGAAGCCCTTATTTCACGACGGATTCTGCAGCCGCTCTGCGTGCAAGTGAAATCAATGCCGATGTAATTCTAAAAGGAACCAGAGTAGATGGCATCTACACTGATGATCCAGAAAAAAACCCCGATGCCACCAAATTCGACTCCATCACTTTTACAGATGTAATAAATAAAAACCTCAAGGTGATGGATATGACCGCCTTTACGCTTTGCCGAGAAAATAATATACCTATCATTGTTTTTGACATCAATGATGATGACAACTTATTAAAAGTTACAGAAGGTAAACAAATAGGTACCCTTGTAGAGGTGGCTTATTTGTAAGTTTTACTTCATAGCTTTCTTTAGTAGTCCCAGCATCCTGTTCGCTGTAGAGGGCTCACACCACCGAAGCACTATAACCAATTCCTCTTCTGGTTCCACAATAATATAGTTGCCGCCGAATCCTGCTGCATAAAAACCAGTGCTACTTAAATTGGACATTCTGTCTTCTGCCCTATTGAGCCACCACATGAAACCATAATTAGGATTTGGTGAGGATGAAGAGGTAGCCATCTCTATCCACTCCTTGCTTAACAGTTGCTTACCCTTCCAATTGCCCTCATTAAGAAACAAAAGTCCAAACTTAGCATGGTCTATCGTACTGATAAATAACCCACCACCAGAATGGCCTCCCCCACTGACAGACTGCATCTGTGTGCCATCTACATTGGTCCATGAATTATCATAACCAAACCATCGCCAAGTCGTTGATGCTCCTATCGGATCCATAACTTGCTCTTTAAGGATAACTGGCAGCGGTTTCCGCCAAACCTGTAATAATGAAAAAGCTAAGACATTAACCCTGACGTCATTGTATTCCATTTCGGTACCTGGTTCTGCATTAGCAGTTTTTCTCCATTCATACGGATCACCTTTTCTCGGTGGTCTGTCATGCCAATCATAGCTACCCCACATCTGCCCTGACCATGCCGAAGATTGTTCTAATAAGTGTCTCCAACTTATCTTCTCATTATGAGAACCGTCAAAAGTGTTGTCCCATACGTATTCGGATACCTTATCGTCTACATTATTTATCAATCCTCTATCTATAGCCAGTCCGGCTATTGTAGACAAATAACTTTTCGTCACACTGAAAGTCATATCTACCCTATGGATATCTCCCCACTCAGCTATTTTATAACCATTCTTGACTATTATGCCTGCCGGTCCACCGCGTTTTCTAGTGGGTCCTAAAATTTCATGATACGGTTCTCTCTGAAATCCTTTCAATATAGCTTGTCTGAAATCCTTAGATCCAGAGTACTCATTATTCTTTATGGAATCTATGGCCTGCTGGAGTAAGGATTCTGAAATACCATATTCAGCCGGAGGTTGGCTTTGCCAATTGTGCTTGTCTGGAAAATATTGGCCTTGTTGCCCTAAGGCAATTTGGGTTAAGAATAAAAGACATATCAAGAATCTCATCGTCTAACTTTTTGATGGCATTCAAGTTAGCCAAAGATTCTGAGTTAGAGACTTATATTGGTTTGAAATCTAGCTTACAATTTGGACATGTTCGATTCTAGAAAACAAAACGGTTATTCATAAAATAATTATATTTAGAAAACAAAGAACAAAATCATGAGAAACTTCATCCTTCTAATATTCTATATTTCTGTTTTTTCTACAGCTTCTACCCAGCAAAGATTGTCTGATTTCCAGGGTGACGGAACCACAAGCATACATAAGGTTCATGAACACGATGGTGTTGCTTATCATATAATCGCTTCGAATTGTAATGAGATTAGTGTGCATAGGCTAATCAATCCAAATGAAGAAGAAATAGTGACTACAAAAGAGTTAACTACTGTTTTCCGTGAATCGCTCACTATATCAGAAAATATCATAGTTTTTGGTTCGTCTGAAGGAATCGTCGTATTTGACTTTATAGCTGATCAGCTTTTTAGAGGAGAATTAATGAGTGGATATAGTTTTCTTTCCACTCTTCAAGTTGTTGGTAACACTGTATATTTTTCTGCACTTGATTCGCTAGGCGATTTTAGATCTGGTTATTACGTGATAGGAGATAAAATGGAATTCTTGGATAAGGGTAGCAGGTTTGAAATATATGAGAGAGAACATTTTGTCCAAAGTGAAGAGAATGATGATGAATACCATTATTATAGTACTCATATTCCGTCTGGTGTGCGGCATCATATTATATCAAAAAGGAGCACTGTGTCTATGTTGTCTGAAAATGGTATAGTCTATTATTTCGGAGAATTTTTTCGTCTAGAGGGTTTTAATCTTACTACTAATGAGGTCATCAGATTTAATGAGATATCTGCTTTTCCTAGTAATACAACAGAAATGGATATTGATAATGGTAGGATTGTCATTGGTGGTGATTCAGGAGATAGTTACTTATTAGAAGTATATAGTTTAGAAGACCAGTTACTCATTGGTGAGCATGAATTTGAAGGTAGTCATCTTGTTCCCGTTAGAATTCAAAATATATCAATCAAAGACGAATTAGTAATGGGTTGGCATCCATTCTCTTCCTTCCTGTTTATGTACAATCTTTCATCAGGCACTGAAGAGAGAATAAACAGTTTTGAAACTACCTTTTCATTAGGAGATGGGAGGTCTTTGGTTATTGCAAATAATATGCTCACTTCTGTGAGTCATGATGATTTATTTCTGCAACAATTAGAAGGAGAATTTAATATAGATGATGCCCATCCAACCTCATTCGTTAACTTAGGTAATCAACAATTTGTCTTAGTCAGAGAAATAGATAATCTGGTTGAGTTCACCCATCTTAATTTGGACACCTACACTCATGAGTTATTAACTGGCTTTACTACGCCAAATTTTGGTTTTGCTATTTCTAGTTTTTTGAACAGCTATCAAGGACAGCCTTTCGTTCTTAACTCTGGTGGTTTTGTCGTTATCGGTAGTGACTCCACTTCTATAGTCATACCAGGAGAAGACATTAATCTGTTACAAAGAAGTGAAGAACTCCTCGTATTAATAAGAAATGGTCAAGAGGTATGGACGTATAATGGTATTCCGACGAAAATATTTGACATTAATGATCATGATGACATCACAAATGTTTCTTTATCATCTTCAGACGTCGTTTTCTTTCCATCATTCCTTATAATTAGAAATGAGCTGGAGTTATATTCTTTTGATCTAAGTTCTGAAGTTTTGTCCAAAGTGGCAGATATAGATGAACCTTCTATTAGAAAAATAGGTGATTGGGTATA
The DNA here is from genome assembly GCA_964540155.1 of uncultured Saprospiraceae bacterium. Taxonomy (GTDB): domain Bacteria; phylum Bacteroidota; class Bacteroidia; order Chitinophagales; family Saprospiraceae; genus RFSX01. Next base: position 1,652 of record CAZIMH010000142.1, on the reverse strand, counting down.
CTATCTAGAAAAGGAAAAGGGGCTTACGCGAATGAGAGAGTCTAAGGATACTCAAGTAATCGACATTTCAATAGATAGAATAATAAATAGAAACCCCATTTATTTTAAGGAAAAGACCCTTATAGTTAGTGAATCAACTCTCTATAGTCTTGACGAATACGGAACCGTCAAACATGAATATTCAGGAAGCTCTAACCTTAACTATATTAATACAAGTCCTGCTGGTGGGCATCTTTTTCTTTCGGATATTAACTATGGTGTCCATTATGACGGCATAGAGTATATTCCAACCAATGGTAGATTTTTCCAACCATTATCCGAATATGTATCGATAGTTAATAATAATAGAATATATCTAATGTCTCAAAAAGTTGAAGTTTCCTTTCCTTCAGAAATAGATTCCAGAATAATTGGTCACTTAAGAATAGGGAATCAAGATTTACTAATAACAGAGTCAGATCAAGGACCAGATTATATTCATAAGATTTATCAAGTAGATTCCAGTTTCACCTCTGCAGATCTAATTTTTGAAACAGAAGAGATTATTGCAAATAGTTCTTTCTCTAGTGCACGCGTTGGTGATGTTGTAATATTTAATCTTGGAGGAGCCTTCTTTACAATTAAGGATAATATAATAGATGAGATTCCAGGTCTAAGTAGCAGTAGACCCGCTTTTCATCAGATAGAGAATGAAGTTTTCTTTATGGCTTCAGACAAAACTTTTGGCAATCAGGTATACTCCGGGTCACCGATGCGTACTAGTTCTACACAAAGCATACCGAATAAAGATTTGTATATTTTATATCCCAATCCTACCCCAAATGAACTTACTATAAGTCCTACTCCAAAAAATTGGAGACTATATGATAATCAAATGATAAAATTAGATGAGGGGATAGGAAGTACACTCACCACTTCTCACTTAATTGATGGCGTATACTTTCTTGTTCTCTTGGATGAAAGCGGTGAATGGCAAGTTGAAAAATTTATTAAATCAAAAAACCCTTAGTTCTTTATAGCCCTAAAGTCTCATAATAATCTAAATCCCCTTTAAGCACACCTATGAATTGCTTATCCTCTGCATAACCATAGAATAGGTCTTCAACATTATAGGTTTGAATGAGATTCATATTATCTGTCTCTTCAGGATTCGGCATGAAGTCCACACTGCCTTTGGTATAAAAGACCCATTGTCTTTCTTCCGGCCACGCTGACTCGGCTTGGCCCTGTAGATTACGTAATAGGTGTAGGTCCTCCACATCTACTTTACCGTCTTCATTAATATCTGCCGCGAGATAGGTGTATGGCATTGTAAAGAATCGCTCACCTCGGATGTAGCCTTCTAGTATAGAAATGTCAGAATCATCTACACGTGAAACATCTCCTTCTTTATAGGCATATATTTCGTAATCTCTATTTAGTGTCAGTTCATCTGTACTATACGTTCCTTGTGCACTCGTTCTCAGAGATTTGAAAACTTGATACCTATTAAGTATACCTGTTCCTGTGGGGTTAGCTTATGCAGCCATACCTCGATGTGTTATCATCACGTTTTCTATGGGATGACCTATGGGGTTAGTTGCGCTACCTTATGCAATAGGTCTGGTCCCTATAAGAGTCAGACCGCTAGGAATGTCGTGTCGCTTGTTCTG
>CAZIMH010000141.1:0-7549 GCA_964540155.1 uncultured Saprospiraceae bacterium | reverse complement strand
TCAAAAAAACCCCGGCTTAACGCCGAGGTTTTTATTTGCTGTGAGAGAAGGATTCGAACCTTCACAGGGTACTTAGCCGAAGTTTCTGGGATATCCAAAATCACCGTTTATCGTACAATCCCCACCCCCGAGACAAGAGGGCATGGCTGCCTATTTCATCACCTCACAATATTATGTGTCGCTTTCAAACACAATTCAAAGATAATAACATTATGATCACAATTTCAAATTTATCTAATGATTGTGACATATGTTTAGATATTATTCAATAATATAATCTAAAATACGCATTACATCTAAAAACTTGCACTCAAAGTATTCGTTTAATGGATGTGATTCAATCAAGCTGTGGCAACCCCTTGTTTATCATATCAATAAGCATCTATTTTGCCATCTCAAATAATAGAATACGTGTCAATTAGGCTTTTAATACCATTTTGTCTCTTAATGATAAGCTTCACTCTTTCCGCCCAACATATCAACGGAATCACTGCTGTAGCAACGCCAAGTCCTTTTCCATCTGATCCATATCCCCGACTTAAGGAGACCAATGCTAATTGGATATGTCTGGTACCTTATGGATTCTGCAATTTGAATCAGACTAAAATATGGTACAACATAGACAGGCAGTGGTGGGGAGAGAAGCCAGAAGGTGTGAAGGAGAATATCAGGCTGGCAAAAAAGAATGGTCTCAAAGTATTCATGAAACCCCAGATATATGTGCCAGGATCTTGGCCGGGAGATATCACTTTCAAGACTGAAGCGGAATGGGTAGCGTGGGAAAATGCCTATAGAGATTTTATTATGAGCTATTTAGATATAGCTATAAGTAATGATGTAGATATGTTTTGTGTGGGCACTGAATTCAAAACCAGTGAAAAAAAGAGACCTCACTTTTGGAAGCAGCTAATTAGTGACATGAGATGCTTATATGCTGGTGAACTAACATACTCGTCTAATTGGGACAGCTTCAAGGAGGTTCCATTTTGGGAAGACCTGGACTATATTGGGATCAGTTCATACTTTCCTATGTCAAGTGATGCCACTCCTGAGGCCTCAGCACTGTCTAAGAAATGGAAATCTAATATTTCTACCCTTAGGAAGTTCTCTGCTAAAAAAGGTAAAAAGATGCTTTTTACAGAGTATGGTTACTTGTCAGTAGATGGCTGTGCCGGCAAAACATGGGAACTGGAGAAGGTAGTACGTGACCTTCCTATAAATGAAAAAGCTCAAGCTAATTCTTTCAATGCCTTGTACAATGCCTTATGGAATGAATCATTTTGGGCAGGTGGATTTATATGGAAGTGGTTTCCACATGGACAAGGTCATGAGGGATATGTAGACAGAGACTACACGCCTCAAGATAAGGAAGCAGAAAAAGTCATCTCTAATTGGTTTGGCAAGGACCTACAATAAGTATATCTCTCCACCATTTTTCATACATACAATACTGTGAAAACATATAAGACAGTCAAAGGTCTTCAGCGTCGGTTGGCCATGTATATGGCTCAAAAAAAACGAATAGGTTTTGTACCAACAATGGGGGCATTACACGAAGGTCATCTTTCATTGATACAAAAATCTACTAGTCAAAACGATATAACGGTCGTCAGCATCTTTGTTAATCCCACCCAATTCAATGACAAATCAGACCTAGTAAAGTATCCCAGAACTGTCAAAGAAGATTCAAAACTCCTAAAGTCAGCAGGTTGCAGTTATCTCTTTCTGCCAACAGAAAAACAAGTATATCCACAAGGTGATTCAGAGGGTGCTGAATTAGACATCACTGAACTGACTAAGTATATGGAGGGGCCTAATAGACCGGGGCATTTTGAAGGTGTGGTCCAGGTAGTCCACAGACTTCTTAGCATCGTCAAACCCAGTCACTTATATATGGGGCAGAAAGACTTCCAGCAGTTTACCATCATCGCTCATATGCTCCGCACACTTAAAATGAAAACCAAACTCGTCGTCTGTCCTATAAAAAGAGAGGATGATGGTCTGGCAATGAGCTCCCGAAATGTAAGACTCAAAAAGAAAATCAAAACGCAGGCCAAGGTGCTGTATGAGACCTTAGCTTATGTCAAGGATAATCAGGATAAATACACACCAGCAACACTTCAGAAAAAAGCACTGGCTAGGCTATCAATCCCTCAGTTCAATCCTGAGTATTTCGTCATAGCAGATGGTCATACGTTAAAACCAGTAAAAAAAATGGCTGACCACAAGTATGTGGTGGCCTGTACTGCAGTATGGGCAGGCAAGGTGCGACTGATAGATAATATGATTTTGAAGAAGGGATGATGGGAGTATAGGATGATTATTGGTCTAGGAATTAAGCTTTGGATAAAAAAATTATGACTTCAGTTAGTCCTTTTCTATAAATTTGCCGCTATGTTACTACAAATACATAAATCGAAAATTCACAGGGCCACGATAACTCAGGCTAACCTCAATTATGTCGGTTCTATCACCATAGATGAGGACTTATTAGAAGCAGCCAATATCCTGGACGGAGAAAGAGTCCAAATCGTCAATAATAATAATGGCGAGAGATTAGAGACCTATGTGATTACTGGAGAGCGCGGCTCGGGTGTCATATGTCTGAATGGTGCTGCCGCCCGAAAATGCGCTGTGGGAGATATCGTCATCATTATATCTTATGGGTGGATGACGCCAGAAGAAGCCAAAGCATACAAAGCGGTTACGATTTTCCCCAATGAAAAAAACCTTTTGTCGTAACCAACTAAGGTGAAATTCTCTCTAACCTCAATACTCAAATTTGTCATTTTCCTAGTAGTGGGGTTTCTCATACTTTATCTATTATTTAGGAATAATGAAGCGGCTTATCTAGAAGAATGTGCCTTGAAAGGCATTCCAACTGAAGATTGCTCTCTACTCCAGAAGATAACAGATGACTTCAAGTCTGTCAAATTAATTTGGCTTGTTGTCATCCTTGTCATATACATGCTGAGTAATTTCTTCAGAGCCTTAAGATGGAATCAGATGCTAGAATCTGTAGGCTACAAACCAAGAATCATAAATTCTTTAGGGGCATTGATGATTGGCTATTTTACCAATATGGCATTCCCTCGAGTGGGTGAACTGATAAAGACCGGCGCTTTGTCGAAGTATGAGAACATCCCCTTTGAGACTACTATAGGAACTGTTGTATTAGATCGGATATTGGATGTACTATGTCTCCTAATCGTTATTGGATTAGCACTCATACTTTCGTACGATACATTCAGGGAATACTTTGCAGAAAATTTTGTGTCGCCAAGTACTGGAACACTCACCATACTAGCCATACTAGGGTTATTGGGTTTAGTTGCTTTTGTAATTCTATTAAAAGTCATAAATCGACAAGATCTAAAAAGTCCATTATTACTGAAAGTTCAGAAGTTATGGAAGGGCTTCTTAGAAGGTATTACCTCTTTACGCAATGTCAAGAATCCGCTCTTACTCATCGCCTATACTATAGGAATATGGGTATGCTACTATTTGATGACTTATCTATGCTTTTTTGCCTTTCACCCTGTTGCTCACCTCAGTGCTGTAGCAGGTCTAGTGGTCTTTGTATTTGGCACATTAGGGATGGTGTTTCCATCACCTGGGGGAATGGGCAGTTATCATCTCCTGATTACCCAATCTCTAATCATATATGGCATCAGTAGTGCAGATGCATTTTCTTTTTCCAATATCATCTTCTTCACGATTAACATCTTTGGAAATATCTTTTTTGGAATACTATTCCTGATCATTTTGCCTTTGTATAATAAAAGCAAACTAAATGATTGAAAAGATAATCAATCAAGACGGCCTTAAGGCATGGCTCAAGGAGCACAGAACTGAAGCGGACAAATTAGTCTTTACCAATGGATGCTTTGATGTCATCCATGCAGGTCATGTTAGTTGCCTTGCAGCTGCAAAATCCTGCGGGTCTTTGCTGATCGTTGCGGTGAATGATGATGCCTCTGTCAAAAGACTCAAAGGCAGTAATCGGCCTATCAATTTCTTAGAAGATAGAATGACCGTCCTTAGTGCAATGACGGCTATAGATGCGGTTGTTTCATTTTCCGAGGATACGCCACTATCTTTAATCAAGACAATCATGCCTGATGTACTTGTCAAAGGAGGAGATTACACTATAGATGAGATTGTCGGGGCATCAGAAGTAAAGGCTCATGGCGGACAGGTGGTTATAGTCCCTACTAAAGAAGGATTTTCCTCTACAAGCATCATAGAAAAAATCTCAAATCAATCTTAGATATGTCTGAAATCAATGTGCAAGCAGTCGCTGATTATCTACATAGCATAGCTCCCAATGCTTACCAGGAAGCGTATGATAATAGTGGCTTGTTAGTGGGCTCATATTCAGACAGTGTCAAAGGGATTCTGATAAGTTTGGATGTTACCGAATCTGTGATATCAGAAGCTGTGAAAATGGGCTGTAATCTGATTGTCAGCCATCACCCTATTATATTCTCTGGACTTAAAAGATTAACAGATCAGAATTATATCCAGCGATGTGTAAAGATGGCCATCAAACATGATGTAAACCTATTTGCCATTCATACCAATCTAGACAATGTTTATGACCATGGTGTCAATACCAATATTGCAAGAATATTAGGTCTCAGTGACGTAGAGATTCTAAGAGCAAAGCCTGAGGTTGGCGAGGAGAAAGTGGGTTCTGGAATTATAGGAAAAATAGCCTCTATGGAGGAGCATGCCTTCTTAGAATATCTCAAAACTAAGATGGCTGTAAGCTGTGTGAAACATACTGCTTTACTGGGCCAGCCAATAGAGAAAGTGGCAGTTTGTGGCGGATCAGGAAGATTCCTACTTGAGGATGCGAAAGCCTTAGGAGCAGACATATTTATCTCATCAGATTTCAAATATCATGAGTTCTTCGATGCAGATGGACAAATAGTGATTGCAGACATCGGGCACTACGAAAGTGAACAACATACAACAAAAATGCTACAAGCGCTTTTGAAGACAAAATTTAGTACTTTTGCAGCCCATTGCACAAAAGTGAACACAAATCCCGTTAATTACCTTGTGTAATTCTATTTATAGGACTCAAATTAAGAGAAATGGCAAAAAAGAAAGTGACATCCACAACAGTAGAGGAAAAACTGACAGACCTGTTTCAATTACAGACTATCGATTCTAAAATCGATAAGGTAAAACTACTTAAAGGTGCCTTACCTATAGAGGTCAGTGATTTAGAAGATGAGATTTTAGGTTTTAATACACGTATTAAAAAACTTAGTAATCAGATTTCTGATATCGATGATAGAATCTCTAAGCATAATGAAAACATCAAAACTGCAGAGACGCTAAGTGAAAGATATACGAAGCAACTAGACGATGTAAAAAACAATAGAGAATTCGAAGCTTTGCAGAAGGAGATAGAGCTGCAAGGTCTTGAAATTCAACTTTCTCAGAAAAGAATACGTGAAGCCACAGGAGAAAAAGAAGGCAAGCAAGAGGTGATGGACACCACGACTGCGGCTATGGAAGAAAAAAATTCTGACCTGAAGAAAAAGAAAGAGGAGCTCCAAAAAATTATAGAGAAGACAGAAAAGGAGGAAAAAACACTGTCTAACAAATCAGAAAGGCAGAGAAACAAGATAGAAGACAGATTACTTAAAGCTTATGATAAGGCAAGAGCTGCTTATAGAAATGGACTCGCTGTCGTAACCCACAGAAGAGGATCTTGTGGCGGCTGTTTCAATAGAATCCCACCTCAATTGCAGATTGAAATAGGAATGAGAAAGGAGCTTTTGGCATGCGAGCACTGTGGCCGAGTTCTAGTGGATCATACTATCGCAGGTATAGAAGAAGAAGTAGCAGCAAAATAGCTATCCTCTCTTAAGAAAAGAAATTAGAAGCTCAGGTGAACTACCTGAGCTTTTTTTATTTCAGCCCTTATAACCTGATATTATCACATCAAAACTTTCTTGACTGCCTTGCCTTATACAGCCTATCTTTGCCTTCATTCTCATGAGGAAGCATCTTCAATACATAGCGACAATTATACTGCTGTATACTACTGGCTACGTCAGTGCCCAATCCTCTGCCTACTTCCAATATGATTCTGATGCAAGACAGATCTATGAGGACATTCTTAATCTGCGATTAGAGACTGCAAATCAAAAGCTTGAAATATTAATAACTGGTGATACAGATAACCTAGCTTATCTCCATTTAGATAGTTACAAGAACTTTTTTCACTTATTTATAACGGAAGATGAACGTCTGCTGAAAGCCTCACAAAAGCAGCAAGAAAAATACCGCAAGCGCCTCAGAAAGGAGTTGGATGACAATGACCCATACAAGCGATTTGCAGAGGCAGAAATGCTCTTACACTCCGCCATTATTCGTTCCAAATTTAACCAGTTGCTAAGGTCAGGGAGAGAGTTACTGAAGGCTTACGACTTACTGAAGGAAAATGAAGCGTTATTCCCAGATTTTATCTACAACAAAAAAAGCCTAAGTGTCATTCACTCTCTAGCTGAAACAGTATCCTTACCCGGAATGGTAAAAAATCTTTTCGGCATAGAAGGGTCTATAGAACAAGGCCTTAAAGAAATAGAATCCGTTATAGAATATTCTCACTTACACGAAGACTTCATCTTTGCTGAAGAGGCAGATGCTATCTATTTGTATATATTGATGTATCAAGCAAATCTTCCTCAAAAAGCAATTAACTACATCCCTGACTCAAGGCTTAATCCTAAAGCCAGCCCTATGGCCACCTTTCTTGTTTCTAAGATGTATCAGCGAATTGGCGAAAATGATAAAGCTTTAAATATCTTGACTCAGCGACCAGCATCTCCTGAGCAGATGCCATTTCATTACTTAGACTTGATGGAAGGGACCTGCAGGATGAGGCAGTTAGATTCAGCATGTACTGAATACCTGGAAAATTATATCTCTCAATTCAAAGGGCGGCATTTTATCAAAGAAGCCTATCAGAAATTAGCATGGGCAGAACTAATATTCCATGATAACTTACTGGGTTATAAGTACTATCTCAGCCAAGCAAAAGCGCAGGGTCATGATCTTGTGGACGATGACAAGCAAGCCCTTAGAGAAAGTCAAAGTCTTATCATTCCGGACCCTGTGTTGCTTAAAGCCAGACTGCTATCAGATGGTGGATATTATGAAAAAGCATATAGCCTCTTGGCACAGAAGGCTTATCTCTATACAGACCAGAGTCACAAGGCTCTAGAATTTCAATATAGGATGGGTCGCATCAGTCATGCGCTGAAAAATTATCCCGATGCGCTTACTTATTATGAATCAACGATTACCCAAGGAAAAGATTTACCGTATTACTATGCCTGTAATGCTGCGCTGCAGGCTGGTATCATTCAAGAATCTCTTGGAAAATATGATGATGCCTCCTATTACTTTAAGCAATGTCTTGATATAAAGCCAGAAGAATATCGGTCCAGCTTGCATCAAAAAGCGAAGACAGCTTTACTTAGAATTTCTAGCTTAAATAAGTAGGACTATTCTTGCAATGAGGATA